>CALKCG010000127.1 GCA_938082915.1 uncultured archaeon
CTTCCCAGATCCCTGAAGTCCAATAACGCCGACTAACAGGCTTTTCGCATTCAAAAGCTTCATGAGGAGGCTCCTATCATCTTTCGACCAGTAGTATTTTGGAGCCCCAAGGGTCTGTTCACTTGTCAACTGTAAACTCCATTGGTAGATGTCTTTCCAAGGCATTTCGACGCCCATCTTCCCCCCTCTATTTTCTGCTCCTCTCCTGTTCTACCTTCCCAACCTCTATACCAGCTCTTTTCAACACCATTCTGAGGATATCGTCCATGGTATCTTTTTTCTTTCCTAAAGCCATTAGGGTGGCGTGGACATCTTCTTTCACGCGGATGGTTTTAATCTTAGACATTTCCCTCCACCTGCATATACCCGATATACGACCTATATAAATTTTTAATAAGCTTTTGTTATTGAGTTACTATTTCCTCGCGGAAAAATCCATAAATTCTTTATGGAGACTTCTGATTTATCAGACAGTAACACGACTTCCAAATTCCCCAGATTCTGGAAACGCTCGGTCAAATACCTCTCTCAACGGTTTTTAATCTAGATGATCGTGGTCGTCTAGGCTTCTTAAGCGTTGGAATGCTGACGAAATGACAATGAAATTATTTTACGGTTGAAAATAAAAAAGAGGGCTTAGGTGTTTAATGTTTCGACAAGCGGTTTAACGGTTTCCGCGAATTTTAGGTATTCTTCCATAATTTCATCAGCTAAGTAATGTTGAACAACGCCTAATTGATGACCCATCAACCATTCAACGATTTCAAACCTCATGGTCTTTCGGGCTTTGTTATAAAAGAACTTTCTCAAATCTGCCCTCCTGATCCTCCTACCCGTCTTCGACCACGCTCTCTCCATGCATCTTCTTACCGTGACTTCTGCGAAGTTGAAGACCCTATCTGAGCAATCGAGCTTCATCTTCTTAAGGTGCTCTACTAAATCAGGATGGATGGGTTGCGGTCTGTAGAACTTGGATCTGACATTTCCATCTCTCGGTATTATCCAACCATGCGTTAAATCCACTTCAGACCACTCAAGCTTAAGTAGCCGTTCAGGACGGATACCTTGTAAGGCAAGCATAAGAAGGTAGAGCCTCACATCCTTTCGGTCCACAGCCATCAGAAACGACTTGACCTCATCCATGGTGGGTGCTAATACGAGCCCGTGAGGACGGGCATCCTTCTGCTTAATATTGAGTTGAACTCCGTAAAATTTGAACAGCTTTCTAATGGCTACTAAGTTATTGTTGAATGTCTTCGGATGCTTGAATTTTGAAAGCCACTTTTCAGCTTTCGCAGGATCGAGGACGCCAACCTCACGGATATATTTTCTCACGGAAATAAAATAATCTCGTAAAGTCCTCAGTCGGATTTTCTCCACATTCAAACACCATTCTTTAAACGCATCTAAATGGGCTTTTAACCCGGTGGTCGCGGGTTCAACTCCCGCCGGGCCCGCTATTTCACGGGTTAAGTGAATTTGTAAGGAGTTCTCGCCATTACTCTCGGTACTCAGTTTGCCCTTCAAGGATTGGAAGAGCTTAAAAGTGGCGAAGAGTGCGTTAGGGATTGAACTAAAGGCAAGGGGTACTGGTCTTCAGCTCAAGAAATGCTCGAGGACTGTAGGAGGCTTGGTTCTGATGAGAGGTTTAAGCACTTGGACGTTTTGGAGAAGTACTCGAAGTCTTTGAACACCGGTTTGAGCGATAAGACAAGGAGGTGGTTTGCAGTTAGGAGCTTTTACGAGCACCATAGGCTTTCCCTTCCAAAGTCCACGGGGAGCGAATTGTCTAAATTCCTCAGGCCTTCTGAAGCAGATAAGCTTTTATGAAAATGATTTTAAGTCAAAGCATCACACTTGTTCATAAGACCTAAGCCTCTCTATGCTTTCTAAAATCCTTGATGTTTTCTCACCTCGGATCTTAAGCCGATCTCCAGGTCGATTGGGCCACTGTAGTTAACTTTACTTAAAGCTTTTATGATGGATTAAAAATCCATCACCCCCTTCCCTATAGGCAGATGATCTCTAATGCCATCATGGTCATGGGCATGGACGTTTCCAATGATTTCAGCCTCCAACTCGATATACTCGTCAATTCTTCTATACATAGTGCTCTGCATCGGTAAATAGGCATGATCCACGTCTAGCGTCATCCTCAAATAAGGACCATCCATCTCTTTAACTAGTCGAGTTTCATCAATAAGACCCTTCACGTTCTCTATCGTGACAACAACCCCGCATGCCTCTGCACAGTTAAGGTATTCAAGGACAGCTTCCTTAAACAATTGATAGCGCTTATCCCCAGACATATCATATTGACTTTCTAAATGAATCGTAACGTAGTTTAGCCCCAACTCAGCTGCCTTCTCCATACCAAGTTTAATTACACGCCTCGACTCCCTTTGAATACATGGATCGTTAGAGATGGGGTAGACACCCATAGAGCTGTATCGGAGATGGGCACACTTTTATCTTGTATGGCTTAACGAAGGCTGAAAGCCTCTCTTTAAGGCTTTCATTAATCTTCGATGGAAGAATGCGCGGACGCACTCCATCCGTAAATAAGGTTGGATGGGAAAAGTCTAGCTCTACGCTTTCAAGCTCAACCATATCGGCAAGGTACTCGTAGTATTCCAAACCCTCCTCTAAGTTTCTACCTAGAAGGGGGTACCTATTTGCAAACCATAAAGTATCTTAACCACCTAATAAGGGATTCACCTCCAAATATTTTAGCCTTTTATCAAAAATTTTTATAGAGCCTCCATTGAATATTCAAGCTTTTTATACCATCCAATCCTTTCCCAATATCTTCCCTCAAGCTCCTTATCTTTCATGTCTGAGAGAAACATTAGCAGAAAAGATTTTGAAAGAAATGAGAAGAGAGTTAACGGCAAGAATCGAATGGGTTAAAGAAGAGCTTGAAAGCTATAATGAGCAATTGAATAGAATTAATAAAGCCTTAGAGGAGCCCCCTTCCTTTCTCAGCAGGAGACAAGCAAAAAGCCAATTCTTTCTTCTGAGCCCCTCTACATGAAATGCTTTAAGGAATGTGATCTTCCTCTAAAACTTCTTTGTCAGCGATTATTCAATTAGTCGTATTCGATTTCTTAAGCGTATGGGAATAGATAGGTTACTCGTTCATTGCGAGTTTTCTCTTTAACTGAACTAGACTATCCAGTAAAGTATTTCTTTTAAATAGACTATCTTATTTGAAGAAGGGTATTGAATAGGTTGTGGTATAGGGATTTGTTTTGCGGTAAGCCCGGACAATATTGGGTCGAATGGTATTTTTCTAAAAGGTACCAAGAGTACACTAGTAAGGAGGTCGCCTTTCTCGAAGATGCTTTAAAAGGAGATGCGATTTTAGAGCTCTGCTGCGGTCCCGGAAGACACTCCATACCCTTATCTTCCAGTAAGAGGGTGGTCGGCTTCGATTTAAGTAGGTACTTTTTATCAGTTCTCAAAGAGGGGGCCGTGAAGAGCGGCTCCAAAAACTTAGACCTTGTAAACGGCGATATGAGGGCTTTACCGTTTAAATTGGATTACTTCGACGCCGTCGTAAACCTCCAAAAGAGCTTTGGTTATTTCTCAGACGAGGAAAACGTATCGGTCTTAGGTAATGGGGAGCCCACGGTTCTACCGATATCCGAGATCGTCTTTAAATCCCAAGACGAGCCGAAGATAGTCGATTACGCTGCCAAGTGGCTTAAGGAAAGCGATAATATGCTAAAACTAGGCCTGTGTGTCCAGCTGAATTGGACTCTGAACTAAGGGATAGGGTTGAGAAGACGGCTCTAAAAGCGTATAAGGTGCTGAAATGTAGAGACTATGCACGAGTTGATATACGCTTAAAAAAACGATGTGGGGACCCCATATGTCCTCGAAGTAAACCCGAACCCAGATATATCCCACGAGTCGGGTTTCACGCGTTCGTTAAAAGCGGCTGGAATACCGTTTGAAGAATTCATTAAGAAAATACTGGACTTTGCTCTTAGGCGGGTTGGCAGAAGCCTTCCATAAAAATTACCTACAGGCTCTCTATTGAAGTTTTCATTTAATCCATCATAATTGCAACGAGTAAACATCTTCATCGTGATATGCACCATCTTTAAAAACTTTCCCCTTTTTAACCGTCTCAAGCTTAAACCCGAGTTTTTCAGCTACACACCTCATAGCAATATTCTCCTCAAGAGTCTCTATGACAAGTCTCTTGACGCCCCCCTCCTCAGCCAGCTTTATAGCCTCCTTCATGAGGCTTGTTACAATCTCCCTACCCCAGTAATCTGGGTGAACGCTTATCCCTATGCTTGATGTGTTTTTAACGTCTTTGTCCATGTGCCAAAGAGCTAAGAAACCGACCACACGGTCATCCAGTTTAGCAACCAGAACTTCCACCTTATCATTATTCTGAAGTTCGCTGAAGAATCTCTTATACTCCTCAAGTCCTTTTTCAAACCCTTCATCAGCATAATCTATAAGCCACTTTCTAACCATTGGATGATATTCAATGCAGACAATTGTCTTAACATCTTCATCTTTCAGAGGGTTCAACTTAGCATTAAAAATATTGAGCTTCAAAACGGGACCTCCGAAAAACGTGGAAAGAAGTGTTTTAAGTGAAGGCAATATTAAAATTGGAGGAGGCAGCATTAAAACCTTGCTATATTAACAGTTCTCTTTTCCTATGCTTTAAAAGCTGTTTAAAGAAAAACTTTAAGTATTCAAGTTATAACTTGAATATTTGTGAAATTGAGTAGTCTTAGGTTTTACCTGCTTATTTCCGGTGCAATTCTAATAATGTTATATGGAATAGTTGAAGCTGCTTTTGTAGTTCATACATTTGGATTTGGAATACTTGAAGCTGCAAATCTACCTAGCACTTTAAAAAACGATTTAAGCCTACTGTTAACCTTAAGCTTTTTGTCGTTGCTTTTTTCCCTAGCTTCAGCCGTCAGCAGTGGCTCCTGGCCGTCTTTACTATCAGTTTTAGCTACGGTTTTTGGAATAGCTTCCATAGCATCGGCAAAGTTCATGAATTTCCAAACCATAGTCTTCCTTGAAACAATAGGTTTAATATCTGTTGGAGTATTAGCTTACGGTTCAGGATTAACCTATGAGGCAGGTGCGGCTTCACCTACGCTGAAATTCTCAACTGTTGAAACAGCCTCCATAGCAATATTCTCAGCTTTAACCGCTTCTGCTACTGCTTTCACAGGTCAGTTTTTCCCGTCGCCGACAGGCGGATATACGCATATAGGAGATTCCGTGATATTCATAGCCTCACTTATATATGGGCCTAAAGTTGGAGCCCTTGTAGGCGCTATAGGCGCTGTAGCAGCAGATTTGTACGTAGGCTATCCACGATGGTTCATATCCATACCTGCTCACGGGCTTGAAGGTTTCATAGCCGGTCTTGGAAAAGGTCGAAAGATGTACGTACAAGCGGCTCTATGCATATTGGGAGGAATAGTCATGGCTTTAATATACTTCTACGTAAACGTATTCATTAAAGGGCTTGGACCAGCGCTAATATCATTATTCAGAGACGTATTTGGTCAAGTAGCTGTATCATTAATCATAACAGTCATAGTTAAACCAGTACTATCCAAAATATCACCAGGGAAAATATAGCAAAATTGGTATACTAATTCTATATGCTTCTACGGTGGGGGTTACTCATTAATGCCTCTTTTCATAGGAACCCCTACATACTACATTACACAACCCGTAGATACGTCTACATAAAGTGAGAGGACAACTATGCGTTTTACTCTTTCAAATTAATGTTTTTAGGAGAGCGATGACGTTTGACTACAGTCTCTCAGAAGTGTTTGAAGTCCGATATCTTCAGTAATTGAGAAATAAAAACTGAGTTAAAGTCTCAAATTTAGTTTAAACTAGAGATCTCTCTCGATTTAACCCCGCAGATCCATTCCATTTTTACTTAACTAGTTTAGTTTCAGCTCCGTAGTCATGCGTCTTCAGTATTCACGGTAAATTCTTCACTTAACATATGCAGGTTCAGGGGTACCACTCTACTTAGGATGATGATTCGTAAGAAACGTGGTAAAGAGTAAGGATAGTATTCCAATAGATTTGAAAATTGAAAAGTAAAAATCAGCGAGATAGTGCCTAATTCTTCTAGAAGTATCGATTCATCCATTGTTTGTGTGGTGAGTAATTCGTAGAGTCCTCCAGCTACTCCTAGGCTCTTGATCCATGACTACTAGTACATATATACCGCTGCCCACAGTCGGTTTCCCCTCCAAAGCTGAGCCGAAAACGTAGACTCCAGCCTTTCCAAGCACCCCTTCACAGCTTCAGCGTACACTTCTTATTTTAAAGCCTTCTTAAGTTTTTCGATGAACTTCTTAACGTCTCTTGCGTCTCCCTCAACCATCTCTGCTGGAAGCCAGTTCTCATAGAAGTTCTAGTGCAGCGATATAGCCGACTGCCATAGCATCCTTACTTCTCCATCCTCCAATCTTTTCGCTATGTTAGCAGCTTCTTTGTGGAGGTCACAGTGGCTTCTAAGTTCCCCCCCATCCTCAGCCGCTAAAGCTTTAACAATCTGTGAAGCTGAACCCCAAAAATTTCTCAGAGGCTTGAATGTAATCCTCCCTAACGAGGAACTCTTCACCCTCCTTAAGATATTTCTCACAAAGCTTCAAGTGGACTTCAACTTTGACCTTTGGATCGACGATACCGTAATAGCTGAGGATAGCGTCGATGATAAGCTCCTCCATAGTCTTACACTCCAACTCAGCCCTCTTTCTAAGAAGGAAAGAGAGCTCGCTTGGGATATCTAATACGATCGTAGTCATGGAAAGCTTTAAGTAAGAGTAGTAAGTTTATGTTATTAAAGTCTCCTCTGGAGAAGACTCCTCAGAAGGGAGTTTTTATAAACCACTATATTAGGTGCTATTTGAAATCGTCGGTCAACATATTCCCCATTCTTCTCTAGAAATGCTAGTTCACCGAATACCGTCTACGATGAACGCTTCACTGGAGCATGCTAAGTGTACGCTTCGAGAGCGGTTAAGACCGTCATGGATATCCAATAGAAGGAGATAAAGTCGATCCTTGAAGAAATCAAGAAGAGGTGAGATGAATACCTGGGGAGGGGGTAGGTGAGAATAAGCTTCTGAATAACCAAATAAATAATGGGTTAGAATAACTTATTTATTCGAAGAAAAACCCATTTTTCTTGCTTTGTAACCTAATTCTCGTCTTCGGAGTTTTCGTGTTATCCAAGCTCTTTAAAAGTGAGGGCTTTGAAAAGAAGCTTCCGGGTTAATTACGAAAGTAAAATCATGGTGTATGAAAGAACATAATTAAGCCACAAACCTAAGCTCTAAACTCATTTAACGGTGCTTAACTATCGGTTGCTTAAGTATCCTATTATAAAAAGCCTCTCTTCTTTAGAGGAGAAACTAAAAGGGTAGTATCCAAACCGGCTTCGTCATTAGGACTATGCTGGAAAGAACCCCTACCACTATGCCCCGCCCAATAGCGAAGCCTGCTACTATTACGGCTCTGTAATTTCTCCTACACTCATCTCCTACGAGACGTTTAATCACATAATGCCCTGTGAAACATCTTATAAAGCTAGCTATGGCATAGGTGAGTAGTACTGTTGTACCAGTTATAAGGCCTACATAATTAAAGGGTATGCCTATTTTAGGAAAGACATAAGTTAAGCCTCCCAAAGCTACGGCGATAGGGTATGTCTCGTCGGCAATGTAGACCCTAGGGTGCTCGAATTCGGTAAGCCGGGGGACGTGATAGCGGAGGTTAAAAGATGCATACGTGAGGGGGAGATAGAGGATATGTCTTATCGGCTTCAGCAAACATATCGATCAATACTAATGCTGAGAATTTTCTACTCATGGTCGATTACGCTAAGAAACGTGGCCTATATGTCTAAATGGGCAAATTGCTTATAAGTCTCTTAGAGATGATGATAGTAATATGAGCATGGTTAAACAAATCGTATACTTTAAAGAACCGGGACCAGTGAATACCGACGCCGTTTTAGAGTGTGTAGCTAGAAGGATTAGAGAAGGCGATGTTAAAACAGTAGTAGTCGCGAGTACGACTGGTGAAACAGGCGTCAAATTCGCCAAAGCCCTTAAGGGGCTTTGCAGCGTCATAGCGGTATCTTACGAAGAAATGGATAAAAGATTTAAAGAGGAGATAGTAAAGTATGGAGGGAAACCCTTAGATAAGACACATCTACCCCTACATGCGCGTGGAATGGACAGTATTAGAAACAGCTTCTATACATTAGGTCAAGGGTTTAAAGTTTGTGTAGAAGTTGTTCTTATAGCTTCTGACCTTGGAGCTTTAAATGCTGGAGAAGACGTTATAGCAGTCGCAGGAACGGATAGAGGATCAGATACAGCTATAGTGGCTAGAGCCTGTAAGACCAGCGATATATTCAGTAAAGATAGATCAAAAAAGCTTGAGGTTAGAGAAATACTTGCTATGCCGCTTAAGAAAATGTGGTGGTAGCTCTTCTCTTAGCCAATATACTCTTTGCTTTTTTCCAAAAAAGGGAGTACATAACCGTTACCTACTACTTCAATCGAAGCAAAAGGTTATACATTTTAGATGGTTAAACAAAATTTACATCTCATTTAGGAGATACGTTTAAGTCTTAGATTCTATGAGTACAGCGTTTATCACACCATCTGAGCTAAGTTTACTCGTTACTCTAGCTAAGCCATGCTCCGTCTCAATTATAGTTCCTTTGGTTATCACACCTCTTCTATCGTAGTCCTTATTTGACGGGTTTTTAACCACCCGTAAAATCTTACATTTCACAGTCTTGCCGGAAGATGGAAAACTCAAATTGACAGCATTATCTCTAATCAATCTAACTTTTATGTTCCCTCCCCTAACACGCTCAACCTCTATAACCCTATCACCTATCTGTGTTTCAACAGGATAGCCGCCACGTTCATATTTCCTCCTACCCCTATATGGATGACTTTTGCCCCCAGTTCTTTTGCGCTTATGAAGGTCGCTATGCCAGTAAGCCAATGAACCACCTCGGAGAAGAATGACAAATGATTTATTTAAATGTTAAGAGGACTTCAAGCAAGCTCTAGCTTTTTCCTCGACTATTGAAGAAAGCTCCCTTATTGGTATACCTGTAAGACTTGAAATTTTCTTAAGTTCCTCATACTCAGGTTTAACTCTGAGAATTCTTCCTTCGAGGTCTTTAGCTACTTTAACTCTGACTGGGAAATCCATACCATCTATCGAAACGTTTACAGTTTTAAATTCCCTAGGAACGATGAACCTAGACGTTTTCACCAGCCTAACCCCCAAAGTACCAGTTTCCCTGAAAATCATATTTACTACATCATTGAGATTTTCACAACCTGAAATCACCTTAAGAATATACCCCGGCCTACTCTTCTTACATGTAATCGGTACGGCGCACGCATCTTTTGCCCCGTTTTCGACGAGTTTCTCAATGACATGCCCTAGAACTTCTCCTTGAACATCGTCTATATTCGTCTCTAAAACATAGACATCCTCCTGAATATAGTGAGGTTGTTGTTCACCGTAGATAAGCCTTAGAATATTGGGAACTCCAGAAAGCTCTCTAAAACCAGCACCATATCCAACTTTAATTGGTTTAATTAGCGGATGCATCTGCGTAACCTCATCTACAATATTTACAAGCAATGCAACACCGGTCGGCGTTGCAAGCTCTCCCTCAACCGGGCCACCTTTAAAAGGATAGCCTCTAGATTTTAAAATTTCAAGAGTTGCTGGTACTGGTATTGAAAGGTATCCATGCTCCCTCTTAACAAATCCAAAACCTACGGATACTGGACTACCATATACTTTAACGCCCTCAAAAATACCAAGGTTCTCTAAAGCAAGTGCTGTTCCTACTATATCTACCAGTGTATCTGGTGAGCCTATTTCATGTAAATGGACTTTATCTACTGGCTCGCCATGTACAATGCTTTCAGCATTTAGAAGCGTTTCAAGGACTTTAACGGCGTACTCTCTCGCTTTACGGCCAATGCTCATACGTTCTAGTGTTTTCTCTAAGCCGTTCTTCAGTTCAATTCCCAGCCTATAGTCTTTACGATCGGAACACATGACCCTTACTAAACCGGCTTGAAAACCCATCTTAGAAGAGACATTGTATGAAATTTCTAGCTGTTCCACACCTTCAAGGCTTTCTACGATGGATTTGGAAAGCTCTTCAAAGTTTATTTCTGCTCCAAGGTTTAAGAGTGCTGAAAGCATCATATCGCCGGATATCCCTGCCAAAGAACAGTCAACATACAAGATTCTCATAGGATACACTCGAAGTTAAATTAACCTACTAAAGATATCTAAACATTACTTTGCTTTAGCTTAATGCTGAACATACTCCTGCAACTCAAAGGTAGACTTGCTAAAACATTTAAAAGTATATGTGTTTCTTCTTAAGTAGGTTCTTTATGGAGGAAATTTTAAGGAAACTCTCTAAAGGAGAAATCTCTATCGAAGAAGCATTAAAATCCCTCAAACTATTTACGTTGGAATATGTCCGTGAAATTGCCCGGATAGACGTCGGTAGAGAGTTTAGGAGAGGAGTGCCTGAAATAATACTTGCCGAGGGGAAAGATGTAGATGAACTCTTAGAGATCTGCTTGAAGACCATTGAGAAAACCGATCGTATAATTGTAAGTAGAGCCAGTAGGCAAATCATGGATAGCTTCGTGGATTTTTTCTCGAAAAGGGGGATCGTTGTTGAAGTCTACGACAAGGCCCGTATGATAATCCTAAGACGGAGAAGTACTAGATATGAAAGTGGAGGATGTGTTGGGATAATTACAGCTGGAACAGCAGATATACCTATTGCTGAGGAGGCACGCTTAGTCGCTGAAGAAATGGGTTGCAAGGTGTACAAGGCTTACGATGTAGGTGTCGCCGGTTTACATAGGGTATTTGAAGCATTGAAGGAGATGATGCTGAATGACGTTGATGTAATAGTTGCTATAGCTGGTAGAGAGGGGGCTCTCCCATCTCTAGTAGCCAGCCTCGTTGATGTTCCAGTGATAGGTGTCCCGACATCTCAGGGATACGGGTTTGGAGGCGGAGGATTGGCTGCGTTGCAGGCAATGCTTCAGGCATGTCCATTAGGCTTAGCTGTCGTAAACATAGACTCCGGAGTAGCTGCTGGTGTCGTAGCGGCTCTAATAGCTAATAGGGTGGCTAGTAAGGCAGAATCAAGGAAAAAATTATAAGCTTTTGTACTGGAAAAATCTAATCGTGGTGTTTACGTATTGAATGAAGAGAAAGCAAAAATATGGATATTTAGAGACTATGAGCGTTGTAGCGGTTGCAGGAGGTGTGAAATAGCCTGTTCTCTAAAACACGAAGGGAGAATATGGCCTGAAGCCTCAAGAGTCCGTGTCTTCATGCTGATACCTGGGCTTGAAATCCCACATCTATGTACTCAATGCCCAGACTATCCATGTATTTCAGCGTGTCCGTTTAAAGCATTAACCGTTGACGAGAAAACCAGTGCTGTTTTAGTAGATGTGGATAAATGCACTGGATGCGGTAAATGCATAGATGCATGCCCAGGCAAAGTACCCTTCATTCATCCGAAGATGCGATATGCCGTGATATGTGATCTATGTGGTGGAGAACCTGAGTGTGTTAGAGTTTGCATGGAGGCTGGTTATAATGCACTTTTAAAAGTTCCTAGATTTGCAACGCAAGCCTATAAAGTCTACGCTAGAAAGCCTGAAGACATAGTCAGAGACCTAGCCTTGAAAGTTTATGGTGAAGAATGGGGGGAGTGGATTTAATGCCATATGGATGGTGGGGTAGACTTTTAGAAGTCGACTTGTCAACGAAAAACGTGAAAATCACTAAAATAGATAAAGGTACTATGCGTAGATACATAGGAGGTCGTGGTTTAGGCGTTAAAATTCTATGGGATAGGCTCGGTCAAAAATGGGAAGAGGTAGACCCCCTGGGACCTGATAACATACTCCTCATACTTACTGGTCCTTTAACTGGCTACTATCCAGGTGGGAGGGTCTGTGTAACGGGTAAATCACCTCAAAGCAATGGTGTAGTAGGCTCAACGGTGGGAGGAGAGTTTGGGGTTGAACTTAAATGCGCAGGATACGACGGAGTAGTCGTAAGTGGTGTTGCCGAGAAACCTGTCTATCTGTGGATTGAAGATGAAGAAGTAGAGGTTAGAGACGCATCGCATATATGGGGGAAGGACTCTAAAGAAACGCTGAGAGTACTTACAAAAGAGCTTAGAAGTGAAATGTCAAAAGAGCATCCGCTACACGGTGTTTGTAAAGAACCAAGCATCCTATACGTAGGCCCCGCTGGTGAAAACAAGGTCAGAGTCGCCGCTGTAACGGCCAAGCTTACACACGCCGCTGGATATGGGGGTTATGGAGCAGTTATGGGGTCTAAAATGCTTAAAGCCATAGCGGTCAAGGGTACAGGTCCACTGCCTGAGGTTGCAGAGCCGGAGGTTTTCAAAAAAGCCTTAGATGACATATGTAAAAGCCTTGCACAATCGTTCACGATGAGGTATTGGGGTACTGGCTCAGCGGGGTATACTGTTGGTGTTGATACGAGTAGCGAACCTATTAGAAATTGGCAGGAGGAGTGGCATGATGAAACAAGATACGGATCGAGTTCGTTTGAGAGTAAGGTTTGGATTAAGAGGTTTTGGGGAGACTTTGGGTGCCCCACGACATGCCTTAAATTGGCTATGATTAAATATGGTAAGTTTAAAGGCACCCTAACAGATAATCCAGACTACGAATTACAAGCATACCTGGGCACTAACCTCGGAGTATTCGAGCCAGAGGGAAGTGTATATCTATCGGCTAAAGCTGACGATCTTGGCTTATGTGGCATACAAATTGGCAATGTGTTGGGTTTTGCGGCTGAATTGTATCAGAGAGGTATATTGACAAAAGAGGATTTAGGATTTGAACTTAAATGGGGAGATGTTGAAGCTTTTGCAAGACTTCAGGAAATGGTAGCGTATAGAATAGGTATAGGTGATGTTTTAGCTGAAGGCACCTACAGGGCTGCTTTGAAAATAGGTAAAATGAAGAACACTAATCTAATGCCGTATGCTGTGCAAGTTAAAGGGATAGGTGTTGGAGCCCACGGTATAAGAAGCGGTTTAGATTATACTAAACCTACGGCGTACGTGTGTAACCTCCAAGGTGGAGACCATACATCCGTTTCAAACCTAGACGAGAAGAATAGACCGGGAGAATGGGAGGCAATACTCATAGACTCTGCAGTCGTATGCTGGTTCAACTTTAGGGAAGATTATGTCTATAGGTTTTTCAAAGTGGTAACGGGATGGAGTGTATCTGAAGCTGAAGTTTATAATGAAATAGCTCCCAGAATAGCTGCAATTCAAAGGACTCTACTCCTACTAGGTGGTCCAGACGTCTACTGGGATCCGCGTGCCGATGACGATAATCCGCTCAGATTCTATGAACCCTTACCATCTGGACCTAAGAAAGGTATGACTGTTAAAAAAGAAGATGTCGATAAACTGAAACAGATCTACTATGAAGCGGCTGGATGGAATGAATACGGCTTACCTAAGGGAGAAACTCTTGAGAAACTAGGCATAAATGAAGTTGGAAAAGCCTTGGAGAAGGTTAAACGGCGGCTCCAAATACCATAAAAATACATTTTACCACTTTTTTATTTTAAGACTTTACCCGTTTCAAGGTACCATAAGAATAGGTCAAGCTCAGCTAGTGAAATATTCAAACGGTTAGCTATTTTTCTCAATATGGATTCGATTTCCAAGTATTTACTTCTAGTCATGGTCTTAGGTCTATTTACTAAACCATACTTTGATAATATGTTGATGATGTGAAAGTCTACTATAGCTAAATCGAAGTATCCAATATTCCTGAGGAAATGACTTGCCTCTTTAAACCCAATCCCCCTTATGTTCTTAACGAGCCACTCTCTCAGTAAACTTGCATCTTTAAAGCGTGAAATGATATCTTTTAATGAGTCAGCATACTTCCTAGCCTCTACAATGTATTGTGCTCTCCTCTCAGGGTAACGGTGACCAAGCGTTTTAAGCTCTTTCGTCAGCTGGGAGATTGGAAGAGTTAGAAAACAATCACCTATCTTCCTCTGGATTTCTATACTTTTTTCAGCTTTGAAATTTGCCGTTAAAATGCAGAAGCATAGCTCTTTAAAGATTTCCCTACTAGTTTTCCCACTATTCTGTTTAAATTCCTCTATCCGTGCGTCTACCAACTTTTTTACATGGCTATTTTTCAAACCATTGATTTTTTCAAGTAGTGCATCCACTCCAGACACGTAGCTCACTCCCTACTGGAGAAGTACTGGGATATCTGGGCTATCTAGGTGGAATAATGAAGAATATCCATCATAATGCATACTTATCGCCTTTAAAGTGCATCCAACTTTATAGGCTTTTAAAAGTAACTTTGGTATTTCAGCATCTCCTACGGGGTTTGGTTTGAAACCATTAACGTAAGGTAGTGCCGCTATGAATACTATTATCCCCAAACCGCCCTTTTCAACATGATCTATAATCTCCATTATATGTCTTCTTCCCCTAAGAGTCGGGCAGTCTGGATACATAGCGTAGCCCTCATCATCCCATAAAACAGCGCTTTTGACTTCGAGATATGCGAGTCTACCATTCTGCTCTACTAGATAGTCTATCAAGGATCTACCTACTCTACAGTTTCTCTTTACAATTCTACATTTTCCAAGCCAGTGTATCAACCCCTTATTAACCGCGTCTTCAAAAAGACGCATTTGGATCTTAGTATCTATAATCGCAGCCATATTGTCCGCAATATCTACTGCGAAAAGACGGTACCTAGTTTTTCCTCCATATGTTTTCAAACAGTAGGCCTTCTTACCTCGAACCATGAGGTCTAGAAGTCTACCAGTATTATTAATGTAAGCTGTGGTTAAAGAACCGTCGATAAGTACTTCGACAAGAAACCTATTAATCCTTCTAACGATTTCACATTTAATCGCATCACGCACTTCTCCAAGTCGAAAATCAATACTCTGATTCAACAATTGAATAAGCCTTAAAACAAAATATAGCCATTTTCTTGCGCAATGAATTATTTTTCCAATGCTGATAAGGGAATAAAAAGCGTTTTTCCAAAATAAGCTAGGAGATATAAACAACCTTAGGTAATTAATTGGAAATAGATTGAATATCCTCTTCTACTCTTCACCTGAAGCAACCGGTGTAGCTACGGCAAATCTCCTACTGACAGAATTCACTTTGACTTTGAGTTTATCTCCCACTTTAGTGTTCTTAACGAATATTACAAAGCCCTCGATTCTAGCTATTCCATCTCCTCTACTTCCAAGACTCTCTATTTCAACGTCGTATTCACCGCCTACGACGACTGGTACTGGTCTAGATGGTCTAAAACCGCCTGTAGCCGGCCGCCTTCTCCTATTCCTTCTTTCCATAATCCAACCTCCCTTTAAATTATTGGGTTAAGAAGGTAGGAAAGCATCCCCTTTGAGGGGTTCTTTCTCTCCTTCTTAATCCGTGAGGCATAAAGTGCTCAGCAACTATATAAATGTTTTTAGCCTTGAAGAAATATTTTCAATGGCTCTCCTTATCCTATTTTCATTACCACGTATCCGTTTATTATACTCGTTGAGAAGCCGCTCATAGACGTGTTTTGAAACTTTACCAGTTCGATATCTACTCCTAAGTTCACTAAGACCCACGTCGCAAATGCTTAAATCGGTTTCAGCCTCCTCGATAGTAGTCACTTCATCAGAAAAACCTGCGAGTCTAATAGTAGGCTTTAAGTTTTCAATGACTTTATCAATTTCAGCGATTCTATTTTTGATCTTTGTAGAACGTGTCGAATACTCAGCCCTCGATATGTCTCCGGCTAAGTAGCTGCTTTCAAGGTCGCGTAGCGCTCTTCTAAGATTAAGCTTTTCTTCATAGGCTGAAATAAACTCTGAAACCCCCTTAGCAGCGACTGAAGGTTTGGCTTTTGATACTGCTTCGGTAGTCTTTAAAATCCCAGTCTTATACACGTAGTATGCTGTGGCAACAGCGGCTAATCCGCATAACGTCCAGAGAACTGGTTTAAGAGAAGACCAGAGAACATTGTACTTATAGTTCAACGTAAGCGTAGGCGGCGGTCTAATCGGAGATAAAACGGGAATGCAACTGCTGGATTCCAAAATCCAGTTTAACGTGTTACCATTTATCGTGTAATTTTCAGGCTTAACGTCTACGATCGTAGAATAACTCGGTAGTTTTAAACGTACGTGTAAGGATCTAGCAATCATGGGTAAGGCTGATCCCAATCCCATGTTTAACTTATGGTATTCTTTGAATAATCTGTGCTCCACCAGCAGACCGGCTGGAAACTTATAGGAGATCGTTAGAGAATACCGGTCTCCTTTTCTCAGCTCATATCTCAGTTTAACAGTGAGTTTTAGAGTATCCCGCTCAGTATTTGACGAAGATTGGAGTTTTCCGAATTCATCCTTCGCTTCGGCTTCACTAGCTTCGGCTGGAAGATTGAAAACCACTTGTGAAGTAGATGAGCCCATGTTTAAAATACGGTAAAATTCCTCCACCATTACATCTCCAGACTCTGAAATAGTAATGGTCTTAATGAACTCTTCAACCTTAATTATTGGGCTTCCAGTTATAGATATTCGTTCAACTCTAAAAGCCTCAGGCTCTAAGTTCTCACATAGAAGCCAAAGTTTACCAGCGGACTTGTTAAAATCACTTGGATAGTCTTTAAATTCAGCGGCTCCGGGTATTGTTAGAGTGAAGTTTAAACGTGCAATATCCATGCTCAATCCTGGATATACTGGTACATATAATGTGAAAGACTCAGCTTGATCAATTAATGCACTACCATTAACTAAGAAAAGCAGCCTCAGATTTGAAGAAACGGGGCTTATTACTTCTATAACGGTTTCACTCTCCGTTAGTTTAACAATGCTCATGTTTAAGTTTAAACCATCTACAGTTTCAGCTATACAATCCAACACGTTATCCGTAATATTCTTCGGGAACTTCAGAGTAAATGACTTATCGCTTTCAGTGATTCCTGAAATCTGATCATCAAAAAGAATGAGGCCAGTAGAGTATAAGACCACACGCCTCTCATATATTACACCATTGGTGGACAGCGTAGATGGAATGGGTATCAATGCAATAGCCGCGATGAGTAGTGCATAGAGTCTTATCCTAGCCATGTTAAGCACCAACACTGGTTTTTGACTCTTCATGGTTTAAGGAGAATTAAGTATTTAAGTGCTTCTAATCTTTGGATTCGTACATGAATTTGCTTAAGCTTGCCTGCGCACCAGCCTCCAAAAGCGTAGATATTTCATCCTTTATCAGCATAAGCCTCTGGTGGTAGTAATTTCCAAGTCCATATTTCTCAACGATATCTTCAGCCATTCTGAGGTATTTTTCAATGCCTCCTTTAAAAACAGTTAGTATTAATGCTCCACCGCATTTCCTACATCTGCCACTTAAAGGTATTCTACGATATTTACTATTACAACTTTTACATCTAAATGTCTGAGATGTAAACGCTCTGAGATTGCCAGTTATATCTTTGAGTAAATGCGTCGTCAAAATCTTTTCAGCGATTTTAGCAGAGTCGACAGCTAATATCTTATTTGCAAGATTAAGCTGGCTTAGCATTTTCTGATCCATGGTTTTAAGCTTTTTATAACTCGTCTCTAGATTTCCACCGATTATGGTTGTTGAGGGATGCGTATATTTAAACCCTTCAAATTGCTCCTTTGAACCCAGCCTCTTCTCAACTATTTCTATTAAATTTTCAGCCTCCCTAGCATCAACCTCCTTAAAACAGAGGTTATAAAATTCTATAGGATATTTGTCTGACACATCTAAATTGTGGACAGCTGAGTCAACTTCAAACGGATTGATTCTATAGGTTATCATAAGTGGTGCATCCATTAAACCCCCAACTTGAGCTGGTAAATATTCAGCTGAAAAGTTTATTAGAGCATCTAAAGCAAGCATAACGGAATCTTCATCCCCGTCGCAATCCCTCCTCTTACATGCATGCCAATATGGATGAGCAAAACATATGTTTGCAACTGTAAAACCAATGATTCTACCTATGACGCCGACCGACGTATGAGGAGCTAATCCTATAATCAAGTGTCCTATTAGATCCTCCTCTTTTTTAACGTTATAAAACGGTGGTAGACCGTAGAATTTTTCAAGCAACTCATCTACGAAATTTGCCACTTTTACAAGATATTGGCCGCATTTCTTTGGAAGTACCACATCATGGATTTTAAGTTCACATATTTGATCTGAGTTTTCAAGCGGTTTATTCTCAAAATCCTTACAATATCCTAACTCTCTAAGTTTATGAATAGGCGTGTTTATCTCAGATGGTTTGAAGTGGGTTAATGGGGCGTTTGTCATATCGAATCTAATAGTGCCATCTTTGAAAACCGTCAGATCGTATTTAGCTCTTAGTATCCCCTTTTCAAGGGGCTCTGGTGTTCTAGTTGCATTCATGAGTTTAATAACCCCCTTAATAACCTCCAACTTTGGAGAACCAGTTCTTCTTAAAGCGTCATATAGCTCATTTTTCAAGTCTATTCGCGTGTTTCTATACGCAGATGAAGGGGTTTTACAAGATGGGCATACGGCGTCTACACTTAATGGTCTCCCACAGACTGGGCATCCATATTGAATGATGGTTCTACCTCCACATTTAGGACAGGTAGGTTTATACGTTTCAAAACCACAGGTTAAACATTTACGGTGGACAAGCTCGACTTTTACAAAGTCCTTCTCCGCCGCCTCCACTATGTTTCTTCTAAACCCCCCCTCAAGACCTATTGGGAATAAGCTGTGAACTGAGGTCTTCATAAGTCTCCGGTCAGCCTTCTCCGGTCTACCCATCCGGGCACCTATGAAGCTTATGAACTTATGTTCAACTTTAAACCCTGAAATTGTAGATATTACGTTAAGAACATCGTCATAATTCAACTCGTCTAATGGCACGTTGGGTTTTAGACACTCGTATAGTACGTAGCCGTCTTCCTCTATAATTATCCATTCTTCTGAAACTCGATGAGGCACTAGAAGTCTTTCAAGAATACTCTTAACACTTTGATTCAGCTTCAACTTCAATTGTTTAATAAAACCATCGACATATTCGATTTCAGCTTCTGAAAGAGCTTTCCGTAAATACTTGAGTTCATCTACTGTCAACTCACCCCATGCATAGGTGAAACGCGGATGAATGGGTATTCCCAGTAGACGAGATATGGTTAAAGCCTCAAAGGAGGAGGGCTTAGTATAAAACGGATCTTCAATAAACGCTTTAAGCCTATCCACAGAGATTTTTGAGATTTCGCTGAATTCCCCATAATTTAGTCCATATTTTTCTTTTAAATGCTTTAGAAGCATTTGACTCCAATTTTCCTCTGTAAAGCCAGGGGTGAGCAAGTTTGCCTTATTCTCAAGAAACTCGTAGAAGCTTACGAGAATATCCCCTAGGAAGAGTATTTTATCGATTCTATCTTTAATGCTTAAAGCCTTTTCAACTGTTTCAACTCTTATCACAGAGCCGTCTTTAAGCTTCACAATAGGCGGCTCTATAGAATCTACTGAGGCAACTATGCCTGCTTTACCCGGCTTCTCAGTTTTTATCTGAGTACCTACAGCTAGGAAATTATCAACCACCACCATAGTTGCAGGGTGTACTCCTAGTGCGGCGAATCCAGTATTCCTAGCGCGTCCATATCTGACTCTAAATCCACCAAATTTAGATGGGAATCCGAAAACTGGTCTGCCAGCAAGTATTTCCTCAAGATACATCGTTTCTATGGTCTCTGAACTCCCCCTGTTCTCATCAGAATTCCATACGTCGCCTATCCACTTCCAGTCCTCTATACCGAGCTGTTCTACGATCTTCATAAGTTTCCTAGCTCTACCTGCAAGCCCGTCATTAAGCACTATCAAAGCCCCCCCTCTAACCCTGTTTGTTTCAATCCTGGGTAAGTCTCTGTAAGATGTTACTTCAACCGGGTCTGTTTCAACACCAGTGATTTCAATTGGCAAGTTTCGAATGATCTTCTCTAGAACATTATCTGGAACCTGGTATTGGAATGGACGTACATACCTTTCATATGTTCTAACCTCCTCTATAAGCCTAAAAACCTCTTCTTCAGACGGCTTCCATCTATCTAACTTCAGTTTTTTCCTAATGAAATCAGCTATGACAACTGTAAGGGCTTGTTCAGTTCCACCAGCTGGTCTTATGGGACCTGCAAAGTAAACGGCTAAGTATTTAGAACCATCTGTATTCGTTTTCACCGAAACCTTTGAAATTCCTTGAACAGGTGCTACTGTTACGCCTTCAGTAATTATGGCTAAAGCGGTTCTCAAAGCCTGCTCAGCAATTCTCTCCAAACTCAATCTGCCATAGCAGTTGTAAATTACCTCTTCTGAAATCTTCAACGCCAAAGACT
This sequence comes from uncultured archaeon, assembly GCA_938082915.1. Lineage (GTDB taxonomy): Archaea > Thermoproteota > CALKCG01 > B24 > B24 > DTBU01. The sequence continues at coordinate 20,560 of CALKCG010000127.1, forward strand.
CTCTACTCATCGTAGAGCTAAGCTCTCTTATGCGGTCTGCTACTCCTCTGGGGCCGACTAAAAACTCTACACGTTCGGCTAAATCCTTCGAAAGCCTCGGTTCGGGTTGTGGAAGAGGATCTAAACCTTTAGACCTGGCTTCGCATGCAATCTTATAAAGGGCTTTGAGTTGAGACTCTATATTCTTAAAGTACTCCTCATACTCGGCTGATGCTTCTAAGCCTGTCTGACTTTCCAATTTACATCTGCCTCTTACATCTTCTGGAGACCCCTCTCTTCACAGAATTCACGAATAGACGTATCGATTTTTCAACATCCGTAGTCTCCTCTATCGTAGTTCCGGTTACAATTATATCAGCACCAGCGTAAACCCTCTCCTCTATAGCATCCGGATGCCTTAAACCACCCCCAACTATGATCGGGTTGCTCGTAGTTTTTCTAACTAGGGCGATCATTTCAACTGGGACTGGATTTTTCGCTCCAGACCCGGCCTCAAGATATACAAACCTCATACCAAGATACTGTGCTGCTAACGCATACAGAGCCGCTATCTCAGGTTTATCATAGGGTATTGGTTGAGCCTGCCCTATGTATCCCGCCGCCCCCCCATCGCCGACGATTAAATATGCGAGGGGAAGCGGCTCTAAACCATATTCTCTAACAGCCGAAGCACCTAAAACTTGAGCACCTATTATGTAGTATGGGTTTAGCGAGTTTAAAAGGGACATAAACCATATGGCATCTGCATATGGGCTTATGCCTGAAAGGTTATTTGGGAAAAGTATTGTTGGTAGTGAAACTTTTTCCCTTATGAGTTTTATGACGCGGTTCAATTTGCTGGTAGATGCTACGGTTGACCCTCCTATCATTACGGCCGCTGAGCCCCCTCTTTCAGCGATAACACTTATTTCAGCGGCTTTTTCTGGCGATATATTTTCAGGGTCTATAAGTGGTATATGCAGAGCCCCCTCTTCATCAATCTTTTTAAGCAAGTACTTTTCAACCTTTCCCATTTTAATAACCATGATGACACACCCCTATGAGTACATTACTTACCATAAATTTGGTGGATGAACTTTGCCCTCACTTAGATTTTCCTGTTTAAGCTCTTCCAATTTTTTCCAGCTACGACTTCATCGTACCATGCGCAATACGCATCTACAGCCGTCATCCCATCTGAGAGTGCGATGTCGCCTGATATTTTACATGTTCCACATGCTACATGTGCAATATTCGCCTCTTTAACTATCTGAACCGTCACAGTTCTCTTTCCGCATTGGGGACATATGTAAACCTTTGGTATGGTTCTTCTAAACGTCCGTATAACCTTTCTCCTCCTTCTCCTACCCAAATATATCTAGTAATATATGATACTTCACGCCCTTAAATTTTATTCGAAGCCCCCCCTCAATTAAAAAACTTTAAATTGATTCTGAAAAGTTTGAGACGTTAAAGATGTAGAACAACCCTTAATTTACACGAAATACTCTAATAAGTATCTCAGGAGGGGTTTAAAAATGAGCTTGCTGTCTAGAAGTAGGTTTGCAGAAGAGGCGGCTTCCCTATTGAATAAGACCGTTACCGTTGTTACGGTGGATGGGAGAAGATACACTGGAGTTTTAACAGGGTTCGATCCTGATAAGCTAAATCTATCGCTTAGAGATGCTAGAGATGAAAAAGGTACGGCTATGTATAGGCTTATAATAAACGGCGCTGTCATAGCTCAAATATATACCTCTGAGAAGCCTTTAAACCTCAGGAATTTAGCTGAAAGGCTTGAAAGAGTTTTTCCGAGACTTGTCAAATTGTACGAAGATCAGGGTGTAATAGTTGTTATGGATAAGATAAGAGTCACCGAGAAAGGTATAGTTGAAGGCTCAGGTCCTGCCGCTGAGAGAGTTCAAAAGATCTACGAGGAGTTCATTAAGGAGGCATCAGAGTAAACTCCTATATTAGACCGAAAACATCCTCTCTTACATGGTCTAGGCTTTCCTCTAAATTAGACAAATCGATGTGGAGATTTAGGAAAACGCTTAACACCTTTATAATCTCTCTTGCGGCTTCTCGACCTATCTCTCCGCTCTTTACCTCTCCAAGTAGACAGACACCCTGCATACCCTTGAATTTAGCTAAACCAACTAAAGTTCCTGCCATCCCATACACTCGCCCAGACAACCTCCTTAAACCTATTTTTTCGAACATTAAAGCGTATTCTGGATGATTTGTCGTATAGTAAACTTTAGGTGGACTTGAAGGCGTTAATGTTGAAAGTCCTCCAAGTGTTACGATCGCGATGCATTCAAATTTAAATGCTAAATCGAGAATTGTTTCAGATAGTTCGTTTTGACCTATGAATGTGGTTGCCTGACTATTTCCATAGAGCACTATAAGGTCTCCTCTAGCTTCAGAAGGCGTTTTAATGTAGTATAGGCTATTTATTGGTGTTTTCAGACGTCCACTTCTATCTACAACAGCTACGGGTTTGAAGAAGGGTGATTTAATGTCGCAGAACCTATTGGCTTTAAACTTCCCTATAATATGGCGGACTACTAAACTGGCAACTAAACCTACCCCGGGAAGCCCCTCTACGAGAATGGGGTTTTCAAGCTTAGGCATATCGAAAAATTTAACAAGGCTTCTTATTTTCACTTTCCAACCCCTCTCCTGATTTTAATAGCAACACC
>CALKCG010000128.1 GCA_938082915.1 uncultured archaeon
TATTCTACCGATAACAACTTTGTATTTCTCTTCAGAGATGTAATCGAAACCCATATGTACACTCCTAGATTCGACGTTGGTGTTTGACATAGCAAGTGCTCTTACGACGTAGAAGATGCCGCCGTTAGGCATGATAACGTACTGCAAACTACCGTCTACTGCGAGTACTTTAAATTCGTCGGATGAAGCTTTAGGAAACTCTTCAAACCTCCAGTAGTTTTCGAACTCCCTTCTAAGGTAGGTTGCAACGTGAGATGGAGCTGGTTGAGAATAGGCATCGCTTATCCACGTTTTCTTAGCCATGAGGTCCTGCACGTATAAGTCGAGGAACTCTGGCACGGCTAGTCACTGAGATTACTGTACTTTTAGGGACTATAAACTGTTATGACTAACTTAAAGCTACTGTGTACGCATACCTACGGCGGAGTAATAACTGTATGTGTAAACCCGATCCATCAAGTAGCTAAGTTAAGGTTTAGAGATTTTACTTTTCTAATTAAATGTTTGTTTCTTTGAAAACGGTAGTTAAACGCGTATCTTCCAAAAAGTCTTCTCCAGTTGCTCTATCAATGAATTGAATAAGCGGATAGCCTCATCTACTCTTCTAATTTCCTCTGGTTTAGGTGGCTTTTCTATGCCGCAAAAGTATCTCCAGTACAGATATTGAGCCAACGTTACCTTCCTCTTGAAAAGCTTATGGAGCATTATATCGACGGTTCCCATGTACTTTCTGCCTATGAAGCTTCCGGCGAACGCCATTCCAAGGAGATAACCAATTACAATGAATCCTATATTCTGCAATAGGTCTATCATATTGCTTCAACCCTCAGTCTGGTGCTACCTATAATTAAAGATTTACCGACTTTAGAAATGTGGAAGAAATCGAGGCTCTTATTTAAGATTGATTATCGTATTCCGCTTGGAAGCCTCTTACAATGGGATTAAGCGTTTCAGCTGTTTGTTTTAAAGCCTCCTTAAAGCTAGGTCTAGGTAGGGCCTCGAGGCTTAAGTATCCGTTGAATCCGACCCGGTAAAAATGTTGAACTACATTCTTCCAACAGATGCTGCCTAATCCAGGGGGGAGCCTATTGTTTTCAGCTATGTGAACGTGTCCTATACTGCGACCCGCTCTGAGTATAGCATCGCACATATTTCTCTCTTCTATGTTCATATGGAATGTGTCCAATAGGAGTTTGACGTAGTCGCCGGTTTGCTCAACTATCTGTAAAGCCTCTTCAACACTGTTAATGTAGTCGGTTTCATACCTATTCAACGGTTCAATCAGAAGAAAAACATCGTAGCTCGAACAATGGTCTTCCAGTGTTCTGATAGAGCTTATTAATGATTCAGCGATTTCTTCAACGGCTCTATTGTCCCGTCTTCCTCTTATAAGCCCTACTACTACCCCAGAATTGTGGGCTGAAGCATGTTCAATATACTTCCTCATAAATTTGAGAGCTTTCTCTCTAATGGAGGAATTCGGATGTGTAATAGTTAAACCGTACTCTAAATAGGCTGAACCAGTCGATATGGCTGAAATCCTCAGTCCGTAGTCTTCCGTTAGCTTTAAAAGACGTTTAAAATCTACTTCAAACGGATTTGGTATATTGTATTCAATACCTTTAAACCCAAATTCAGCAGCAAGCTTCAATGCTTCATGCAGTTCGTCTTTAATTGCATATTTAAACTCGGTTTTAATAGGAAGCATATACACAAATGAAAGCTTCACTATAAACCCTCATGTACGCTTAAGGCTTATCGTACAGTAAATCTTTAGAATCAATCCAGGTTTTAGGTAGTACTCCGGGCGGATACTCAGATTTAAGCCAGTTTAGGAACTCTATGAACCTCTCAATAACCGTGTCTATAAGTACTTTACCTTTCTCCATACTCGCTTTTGAAGCATCTCCAACAACGCCTAGGCTATAGTAGTATACCTCAGGGGCACTGCTTACATCATACCAGTTGAACGGCTTATCTGTGAAAACATTCCCAGCGAAGTTTACCCATTTAGCATCTATAAACCTAATCATTTTCTCAACCTTAGCCGTTTTCAAAGCTTCAACATCTACAAGGTCTGGAGCTACATACCATATGCAACTCGTCTCAACTTCATCTGCATGGATAAATGGAGTTTCAAGCTTAATGTTGGGAGACAATTCCTCATCTGTCCCAGCTTTACGTAAGAGGTCTTGAACCCAGCTCCACCAACTGGTAACCATTATGAGGGCGTGAACACCTTCCTCAATTATAGCTTTATCCTTGACAATCGGTAGAACGTACTCCTGCCCATGGCTATTCCAAAGAATTATCTTTTTAAAACCGGAGTGGCTTAACCATTTAACAACGCTCAACACATATCCTATGAATGCGTCTTTCGATGCCGGTATCGTTCCAAGCATTCCATAGTGGTGGCTCGGATGGCTACCATAGAATATCGGAGGAGCGACCGTTACACCCGTTTCATACGCTACCCTCTCAGCTATACTAACTCCTATTAATGTATCTTCACCTAAAGGTGAAGGGGGACCGTGATTCTCCATGGAGCCTACCGGAACGAGTACTATATCGTTCTCCTCAACCCTCTTTTTAAGCTCGTTTACAGTCATCTGATCTAGGTATATCTTCCCACCATACTTGTTTAAAACAGGTTTACACCATCTTTCGCTCAAACTCAAACAACCACTCCCCGTTAAATTATTCAACGCCGATTATAATTTAAACTGAACCTTGGCTTGATCTTTCTCTTTCATTAGAAGAGAGAATGCTTCTTCATATTTATCCAGTGGAAATCTAGCAGTCACCATCTTACTGGTATCCAGCTTACCCGAAGCCATAAGTCTTATAACGTTATAGAATATCATGTGACCGCTATGACCCTGGCTTCCGTAGATTT
>CALKCG010000129.1 GCA_938082915.1 uncultured archaeon
CTCCCTCGTATAAGACGAGCTGTTCAACGTCTAATCCATGGATCTTCGAAAACTCTTCAGCTTCAGACGCTACTGGAATATCCTCTACAACTATCCTTACACCGTTGAGTTCAGCTAATTGATTTAAGCTTATGGCTAAACCGTCGCTTATATCCATAGAGGCTGTTACGACTCCAGAACCCGCTAAAGCCAAGCCTTCTCTAAGCCTAGCCACAGGCTCATACAGCGATTCGATAGTCTTACTCCTTATATCCTCTGGAGCGTCAAACCCCTCCAAGAGTATTTTGAAGCCTACAGACGTAAGACCTAGAGCCCCCGTCGTAGCGATTATATCCCCAGGTTTAGCACCTCTCCGAGAGAGTAGCTTACCGCGATGTGTTAAACCCACTATGAAGCCCGCCAAGGTAACTTCACAGCTCTCACTTAAATCTCCACCGAGCAGATAGGTACCGTATTCCGCAACGGCATCTCCAAGACCTTTGACGAGCTCTCTAAATGACTCTAGAGGGAAAACCGACGGCAAACCTATACTGAATAAAACGCCTAGAGGACTAGCACCTTTAGAAGCTATATCTGAGATATTGGCTACTACGGCCTTCCTACCGGCTGAATACCAGCTCATACCCGGTAGTAGGTCCGACTTTTCAACCCAAACGTCTGTATGCGCGACTAAGACTAGATCTTCGCCGATCTCCTTGGCAACCGCATCGTCTAAACCTGCACCTAGAAGCTCCTCATGGTCTACTTTGACAAGTTCCCATATCTGCTTGATAAGTAGTCTTTCACCTAAATCGGAAACCTTCAAAAACACGGCAGCCTCCCAGTGACTACTCTAAGACACGCTTCATGTAGAAGTCTAGGAAGGCGTCGTTCTTCACGTCGACGCATACGTTTGCATTAGGCGCTCCCTCTACTGGGACTGTAAACCCCCTAGTGTATTCTCCCCGGACTTCCACGGATATACGCATAGGCTTAACCGTGACAAAGTTCTCTGTAAAGCTCACGGCTACCGCTAGAGGGTCGTGGAGTATTGGATTTCTAGACTTAGCGCAGTGCATCCAAGCATCCATCATCTTAGATACAAACCGTACTTCTCGAAGCTTCGAAGACTTAAACGCTTCAATCTGTTTATCGTTCATTATACACTTCAGCGTCACGTCTAACCCGACCATTGTCAACGGAATGCCGGATTCAAACACTATTCTAGCAGCTTCAGGATCTCTACGGATATTGTACTCAGCCACCTGCCTAGAGAAGCATCCACCCATCATAACAAGCCTAGCCTTATCGACTATCCAAGGGTTTGAGGCTAAGGCTAAAGCTATATTGGTTAAAGGACCAACGCTTACAATCACAGTCTCCCCCTTAGACTCTTCAATAAATGAGGCTATGAAGTCTGCTACGCTCATTCTATAATGACCCCGCCATCTATCTAAAAGTCTACTTTCCCAACCTTCAAGTGCAACAGCCTGATTGGGCTTGTCAGTCGGCCTACTCTCAAGTAGCGGCTTAGAAGAACCGGCCTTCACGGGAATATCTCTTACATTCATCTCCTCCATTATTCGAAGAGCCAACATAGCTCTTGTTTCCACATCTCCACAGACTGTTAAGATGGCTTTAACGTTAAGCTCTGGAGATTTTAAGGCGAGTAGAAGCGCCAACGCATCGTCAATATCATCACCTATATCCGTGTCTAAAACAATGTTGACCATATTATCTCAAACATGGAGGCAGGAGGATATAATTTTTACCTATCTTAGACAGAGTAGTTTAAGTAAGTACCTTATCGGTTGTTGTAAAGGTTCAGTAGCTAAGGCCCTATCATTGACGGGGAAAGCGATGCGAAGATTTACAGAATTTAAGAGCATTGGCGACTACCATACATAGCATCTTATTATTCCATTATATGTAATGATCTTAGTATTACCCTGATAACTCAGTATATAGATATAATAACATCTCGTCCAATCTGTGCCGAACACTGCTACTGCTGAGCCGCCAGTGTACCAACGTCCGTACCCCTCTCCGGTGTCGGCATTCACAATGCATATGCCAAGTACTTGATCGCCCGGAGTCCAAGTTACTTCAACCTCTATCTGTATGCAGGAGCAGAATTTTCCATAACGATGCCCATACCCTGGGGGAAGGGAACCGCTTATAGGATATTCTATGATGATGAGCTTTGGCTCTACGACGGCAAAAGTTTCCGTAACCTCAGTATCTTTATAGTGGCAGATGGCTTTCATGACTTTAACTATCGGTTTTCCGCTTTCACTTAGCTCAAGATACTTCTCATATGGCATTATTAAGAAGTCTGGAGCCTGAGGCTCAACATGAATCCCTGGGTCTTGTATTAGACTGAGTTTGAGTATAGTTCCATCGCTACGAAGCCACTGTCCATCGATGTACATAATGGCTTCTGGCTCGCTTTCCGTTGAAAAACCAATTGAAATTGTAAAAACTAGTACTGCTATTAGAACTGAAGACGGTGGAAAAATGAGGCGTTTCATCATAAAATGATTTTTTTAAAAAAAAAAATCATACATAAGTTTTACTATAGAAAACTTTTTGACACTTTTGCGAAGTCAAACTTAAGAATAGTTAAAGGGTTAGGTCTGTGGACGGTTTATCAAGGATCGATCGACCTATTTGCTTTTCTAAATACTTACGGGACGTTAAAGATGGTTCAATTTTAGCCAGTTTCAGTGGACTATATACTGGATGATACTGAAGGGGGTGGAGAGGCATTTACGAATTATTGGCTTTTAATGAAGTGGCACTATTTTAGAATATCGAAGTGGTCAGCAAAAATAAATAATTTAGAATAGTTTAAAGTATTACCGATGTATTTAGTAGGATTGGATGTCGGTACAACTGGATGTAAAGCCGTGTTGTTCAATGAAGATGGCCGTCTAATCGCTCAATCATATAGGGAGTACCCTCTTTATCATCCAAAGCCAAGTTGGTCTGAAGAAGAGCCTAGAGAAGTGTGGCACAGTATAATAGAAACGATAAAAGAGGTAGTAGCTAGAGCGGGAATTCAAGCAGAGGAAGTGGAGGCTTTGAGTGTTTCAGCTCAAGGAGAAGCTTTCACGCCTTTGGACAGGGAGCTCAACCCATTATACCGTTGCATAACTACGTGGGATGATAGAGCTGTTAAACAACACGATGAATTTCTTAATCTCATAGAGAGAGAAGAGCTTTTTAAGATAACGGGACATCCCTCCTCACCAGTCTACACGCTGTTTAAACTCATGTGGTTTAAAAACGATAAGCCAGACGTTTACGAGAAGACTTGGAAGTTCCTCCTATGGGAGGATTACGTCAATATGGTCCTTTGTGGAGTCCCAGCTATAGATTATTCGCTGGCTTGTAGAACGATGCTTTTCGACGTCAGACGATTTAAATGGAACTACGAAATACTTGAACTCTCAGGTTTAGATGTGGATAAGCTTCCAGAGCCATATCCATCTGGTAAAGTCGTAGGAGAAGTATCTCGAAAAGCTTCAGAAGAGACGGGGCTCGCCAAAGGTACGCTCGTCGTTACCGGTGGACATGATCAAGCATGTGGAACATTGGGTGTAGGCGCCGTAAACCCCGGAGCCACGTACGTGGCGACTGGTACCGTTGAAAGCATAGCAGCACCCTTGTATGAGCCTCTTCTTCGTGAAGAAATGATACCGATGGGTTTTGCAAGCTACTGTCACGTGGCTCCAAACCGCTATTTAATCCTCGGAGCGAATCCGACGGCTGGAGTACTTTTGAGATGGTTTAGAGATAAATTTGGAGAAAAATACATCGAAGAAGCTTCGAAGAGAAAGGTTAGTGCCTACGACCTCATGATGGAAGATGCCTCTAGAGTCCAGGCGGGATCCCAGGGACTTCTAATAGCTCCATATTTCATGGGTGCTGGAACACCGAACTGGGACACCTATGCTAGAGGGTTAATCATAGGCTTAACAGTGGCGCATGGCAAGTCTGAGCTCATAAGGGCTATTGTCGAGGGCATAACGTATGAGCTTAGACTCAACATTGAGACGTTAGAGGAGCTCGGCGTTAAAATTGAAGAAATCAGAACGGTTGGAGGCGGTGCGAGATCGAGCTTTTGGCTTCAACTTAAAGCAGATATAACAGGTAAGCGCGTCATAGTACCAGAAGTGACCGAAGCTTCATCAGCGGGAGCCAGTATGTTAGCTGGGCTGGGAATCGGATTATACAAAGATGTTGACGACGCCATATCTAAGTTTTACAGGGAAGCTAAAACTTATCAACCGAATTTAAACGTCAAAAAGATCTACGATAAATTCTACAGCGCGTACATCAAACTGTATCCCAAGGTTAAGAGCACTTACAGGGAAATTTTTCAAATGTTAGAAGAGCTTAGTACATCAACGATTTCTGAGTAAGTAGATGTCTACGTCAGATAAATAAAATAGTTGTGTGAGCCGACGGTCTTAACTCCGCCGTCTAGCGGATCGGGTGCAGACTATTAGATGGTGTAAGATATCCGTTGCCCTAAATACCCTCGATGAATTAATTAAAGGGAGGGCGAAAATCTACGGGCTCAACAACGTAAAGAAAAGTAGATAGAATTGAGAGAGCCTGTTAACTTCACATAAAACCCGACGCCCTAACGACTAAGAATTCTTTCATAGCTATGAATTATTTGATGGTGGTTATGAGGTTGATTTAACATATACGGGTCAGTCTACGTTTATATCGTTGTGTGAAGATTAATCTAACGTTATGAGGATTGTACCTTTGAGCTCAGATTCTATGGGCGTTAGAAGCATGGCTACTTTTGTTGAGACTAGGGATTTGAGGGTTTTAATAGACCCAGGTGTCGCCCTCGGACCTTACAGGTACGGCTTACCACCTCATCCTTTAGAGTGGAAGAAATTGGAGAAGGATTGGAAAGTCATCGTTAGCTACGCTTCTAAAGCGGATACTATAGTCATTACGCATTATCATTACGATCACCATAATCCCTGGGAAAACCTTGAAATCTATGAGGGGAAACTTCTCATTTTGAAAAACCCTAAAGATAATATAAATTATAGCCAGAGGGAGAGGGCGCATTTCTTCCTAAAGCAGATTGAAGGATTGCCGAGAAGAGTGGAGATTGCTGAAGGATTTAAATTGAATGTCGGGGAAACTACGCTTGAAATTTCCAAACCCGTGTTTCACGGTACGAATTCTAAACTCGGATACGTGGTTGAGGTTTATATACGTGAAGGTGATGAAAGCTTCCTATACTCCAGCGATGTTGAAGGGCCTAGTTTAAACGAGCAGGTAGCGTTCATACTTGAAAATAGACCTAAAGTTGTCATGATCGACGGTCCTATGACGTATATGCTAGGTTATAGATATTCCGTGAATAGCTTGAAATCATCCATAGCAAATCTTCGAAGAATTTTAGAGTCCGGCGTGGAGCAGATGATCCTAGACCATCATCTTCTGAGGGATCTAGCATGGAGAGAAAGAATATCTGAACTCTTAGTTGAAGCGGAAAAAAGAGGTGTGAAGATTTTAACGTCGGCGGAGTATGCTGGTAAAGAGTTGAATATGCTTGAGGCTAGGAGAAAGGAGCTCTATGAACGCAATCCAGTAGACCGTTCCGAGTTAAAGAAGTGGGCGACTGAAGAATAGGGTAAACATATTAATAGTGCTCTATGTTTTAGCTATATGGGAAGTAGCATATGCCTATAAAACTCGTGGTGAAAAACCCGGACAGATGTATAGGTTGTGACACATGTGTATTTATATGTTCAAGGGAGTTGGCTGGCGTCCTATCGGTTAAACACTCAGCTATAAGGATTTCAAGGGTCGGCGTAGGTTTTAAAATTACGGTATGTTCTGGATGCGATGAACCGGACTGTGCTTCAGCGTGTCCATATGAGGCTTTAAGGCTGAGGAGCGGTGGAGGAGTTGAACTCGTGGGTCCAGATAAGTGTGAGAAGTGTGAAAGTAGACCATGTTTAGATGCATGTGCATTGGGGGCTTTACAGTGGGATGATGAGCGTAAAAGACCGGTGATATGCATAGAGTGTGGAGTATGTGCAAAATTCTGCCATCATAACGTTCTATACTATGGTGAGGTTGTTTAAAATGATTGGAGACATACTCTTCATAAACTTAACCGATGGTTTAAACTGGGTTGAAAATAGGCGGGAACTTGTCGATAAGTACATAGGTGGGTCTGGGTTAGCCATAAACTTACTGAATGAATTATGCCCAGAGGGTGTAGATCCTTTCGCACCTGAAAATCCGATCATACTGGCACCTGGACCGTTCATAGGGCTTTACCCGGCGTGTTCAAAGACCATTGCTATGTTTAAATCGCCTTTAACCGGAAACCTAGGTGAAAGTCATGCTGGTGGAAAACTCGGTGTAGCTATAAGGCTTGCTGGATACAATGCCGTAGTCATTATGGGAGCTTCCTCAAAACCAGTATGGCTTGACATCAAAGACAATGGGGAAGTTAAGGTTAACGGTGCATCTTCCCTCAAGGGGTTGAGCAGTTTACATACGATTATGTCGTTGGATGCAGTAAATCCCTATGGCTTACAGTCGATCGTAGCTATTGGACCAGCTGGAGAAAACTTCGTCTACTACGCTAATGTTTCAGTAGATGGGTACAACTTCTTCGGAAGAACTGGTTTGGGGGCAGTGATGGGGGCTAAAAACCTTAAAGCCATACGTGTTACGGGATGCGGTGAAATATCTGTTAAGGACTTGGATAGATATAAGAGGGTGTTTGAGAAAGTATACGAGGATGTTATTAAGAGCGGAAAGATGCGTAAATATCACGACCTTGGAACGCCTCAGAACGTTCTAGTACTAAATAAAATTAAGGCGCTTCCAACGATGAATTTTAAACGTGGATATTTCGAATACGCTGAGAATATTTCAGGAGAATACTTTGCAGATAACCTTCTAGTTAGGAAGAGTACGTGTCCCTTATGTCCAATAGGATGTAAGCACGTAGCCATGCTGAAAAATTTCTTCGCAGAAGAGCATGAAGTTGAATCTATAGAAGTTGGATACGACTACGAGCCCATATATGCGTTGGGTTCAAACCTAGGCGTTGGAGATCCCTTAGACGTTCTTAAGCTTAGAGCTGTTTGCGATCGATATGGGTTAGACGCCATGATGACTGGGACTATGCTCGCATGGGCTACTGAAGCCTACGAAAACGGGCTAATAAGTCTAAATGAAACGATGGTCGAACCTAGATGGGGGAATGCGGAGAATTATATCGAGATGGTTAAGCGGATCGTGGCGATGCCGAATGAATTCTACGTATCTATGGCTCAGGGGAAGGCGTATAGAAACCTCGGAGAGGAATTCTTAGCCGTGATTGGGGGAAACGGTTTAGCTGGTTATCACACCGGATTGGCTTTCATAATCGGTACGGCCATAGGGGCGAGGCATAGTCACTTGAGCAACGCCGGATACAACTTGGATCAAAAACTGCTTGGGTTGACTATAGACCCTGTTGAAGCCGTCAAAGCTCTTATAAAAGAGGAGGCTTGGAGGTGTGTATTGGAGAGTTGTGGCGTATGTCTATTTGCGAGAGACATATATGGTAAGCATACCGTGTTGGAGGCATTGAATGCGATAGGATTCAACTACGATGATGAAGGCCTTGAAAGAGTCGGAAGGCTGATTTACGGTTTAAAATACAAGTTTAAGTTTAGAGAGGGGTTTGAATTTCAAAGTCTCAAAATCCCAAATAGAATATTTGAAACGCCTACTGCAAACGGCAGGATAAGCCCTGAAGACGTTAAAAAGGGTTTGGAAATTGCAGACGCTGAGGTGAGGGGGCTCGTTGCAGAAGCTACTGCATACCATGTTTTTTGAGGAAGTCTAATATATCCTTTGAATTGAATGGGCCTACCAGAATGTTCCAACCAGTTGAATCTTCGATCTCCCTGGCTAACTTAGCCGCCCTACCCGGAATTACGAGTGCTCTATGGTTTACCTTAGCCTCCAACTTCGTCTCCTCAATCACTTGCTTAACCGAGTCTGGTTTGAGCTTATTACCAGCCACGGAGCAGGCTACTGAGAGACCTCCCGTATCTACGACTAAGAGGAAACAACTTACATTCTGGTTTTTCAAATCGTTTGCCACTATGTGAAAGGTTAAGGCATAATTGGTCGTCAGTAATACTGGACTACTATCTTTAGGTTCACCTATAGCGTATAAACCCGGTTTAATGGATATTGGAGACCTCGGGTCCGTCATTATCGACTGTCTGAGGAGCATTACTGGACGCATGAGCGCTAAGACTTCGGGTTTAACTACGATTATACTCGCGTATCGAACTAGTAATGCTGAAACCGCCAGATGTTCTGGAGCATTAGATTTAATATCACCTGAGAAGATTATGGTAGGATAGCCTAATTTCGCGAGTCCCTTATCAACGGCAAGTCTACGTATAATCGTTAAACTCTCCACGAGTTGCTTAAGCGTATCACCAGGGGGCTGTATAACTATCTCCGAAAGACCCAGCCCTCTAAGCCTATCGACGCAAGATAAAAGCTCCCTCCAATCGGATGCTTTTATGGAAATGGGGCAGTTGAACTTCCTAGCGAGCAAAGCCATAGTGGTGAGGTTTCTCAGAAAGGCGCCGTGTAGAAGGGGGCGCTCTCCTTTGAGGATATCTAAAACCCTACTGGATAGAGTGGGCTTTTCAGTGGAGATTATTAGTGGATACTCCGTACTTTTAACAGCTTCTACAAGTCTTATAAATGCGTCATCGTTATTTGAGGTGTTTCTAAGAGCCAACATGTTGATCCTTAGGGTTTGCCCCATCCTCTCAACCTTACAGCCTTCAATGGTTTTCAAAATGCCTTCAACGGTGTCTTCATTCATAAGGTCGTTTAATTCGACGGCTATAGCCGGTTCGTTGTAGAATCTATCTTCGTGTCTAAAGGATACGCGTTCCCCACCCACCTTGATCTCCTTGCCTCCACGGCCTATGGCGACGATAGCTATGGGGGGAGCAGTTAAACCCACTAGGACGCGTTTAGCCTCGTCTGAGAGAGATGGACATTTACCGATTTCAATAGTACCCTGAGCTAATTTAAACGCAAAGGCCATACACGTCGGCAATCCACAGTTTCCACAGTTGGTCTTAGGTAGAAGCCTGTAGATTTCCATCGGGTTAAGCTTTCTCTCAGAAATTCCGATCGCCTCCCCACGGAAATTCCCTCAAAAACGATCTAACCATATGTAGGCTTTCCACGTAAAACAACGATATTATGTCTGCTCCAGACATTAAACCCGCTATAGCCGCCGTTGTTTCATACATTGGAAGATTTGAAGGCGACTCTTTAAACTCCACTATGAAGACATTTTCAGATGCGAAAAATATCATAGGACTTCCAGCCATTCTATCCCCTTGTAAAGCTCTAATCCTCAACCTCTCCATCGTGGAAAGGGTGTATTCTATCCCATAACCTAATGCCCCCGTCGTAACGTCCATAACAATGTGGTCAGTTGAAACGCCTTTAGTTGAAAGAAGCTCATTGAGCCTAATGGCTTGGTTGACGTCCATATTTGTCTTAGCCAAAAGATTGTGATCGTTAGCTGAAGCGGCTTCGGCAACCGTTTCATACGCTTCAGCTGTTACGGGACCTATGAGAAGTCTTTCACCCTTAAAACTTTCAGCGATGAGTTTTAGAAATTCCACGTTTTTAGGCAGGTCTTCGGTGTGAACTGGATCCATTATTCCAGTGACCATTATGGGGCGACTAGTCGTCTGTAGAACGTCTTCCACTAAGCGTAAAGCGTCTTTAACACTTCTGTTCAAGGTTAAGGGGGAGATCGATCTAATATTTAGGTTTATGATGTCCGGGTTAAACTTGTCTACAATTCTAACCCATTCAACGGGATCCATTATCGCATCGCCGAAGACCTCCATAACGTTGTCAGGGGCCTGGTTTAAGTAGTCGTATACTTCAAGAGCCATTATAGGCGGAGGGTTTAAACCTTCAAACGTGTAGAAGGGTAGTGTACTACCCCCACCAGCAGCAATAGAGTAGCCCCTCGAGCCTCCTTCAGACCTTGTAGCTCCTATTTTAACCTTTACTACGAACCCCCTATAGGATTCTATTGGCAGAGGAATGGACAGTATGAGGGCCTCCTCTTAGATCAAACCGACTTTCCGACAAATATCTTT
>CALKCG010000130.1 GCA_938082915.1 uncultured archaeon
AGGTAAAGCTGGCAGAATACATAGTCTCAAAGGATGCTTCTGAGATCGAGAAGTTCTTCCATAAGGCTGTTCAAGAAGGTAGTGAAGGACTGCTATGTAAATCTCCCAATAGCCTCTACGAGGCTGGTAAAAGGGGATGGGCTTGGATAAAGTGGAAGAGAAGCTACAGGTCTGAAATGACAGATACCGTAGATTTAACAGTTATCGGGGCTTTTGCAGGTAAAGGTAAGAGAGCTGGAACCTACGGTGCCCTCCTCATGGCGGCGTACAATCCAGACGAAGATTCATTTGAAACGGTCTGTAAGCTTGGTAGTGGATTCACAGATGAAGACCTAGCTAAGCTCCCTGAAATATTTAAACCATATTCGAGGAAGGAGCCTCATCCCAGGGTTAAAACGGTGATGAAGGCAGACTACTGGTTTACACCAGCGGTCGTATTAGAAGTAATAGGGGATGAAATTACTCTAAGCCCTATGCATACTTGCGGCATGGGTGCTATAAGACCCGGCTCAGGTTTAGCCATAAGGTTCCCGAGGCTTGTGAAATTTAGAGACGATAAGTCTCCTGAAGACTCTACGACAGTATCCGAAATAATCGAAATGTATAAGCGTCAACTTAAAAAGATAGAGCAGGCTCAAATCCCACACGAGGAGAAGGAGTGAGTGGAATTCCCATAGAATATGGATACGTTAAATGTAAAACGGCTCTCTCAAAAACCATGCTTCCAGGCTTAGACTACAGCTTAAACCCGTACGTTGGTTGCAGCCATGGATGTATATATTGCTATGCTAAAGCTACGCTTAGAGATGAGGTTAAAGCTTTGAAGTGGGGGAAGTTTGTCCTAGTTAAGAGGGGTTTAATCGAAGTTCTTGCGAAGGAAGTCCTGAGAAAGCCTAGAGGCGTGGTGGGTTTAAGTACGGTTACAGATCCGTATCAGCCGATTGAAGAAGAGTTGAAATTCAGCAGGAGATGTTTAGAAATCCTCATCAGGAGAGGCTTTAACGTTTCAATACAAACAAAGTCTAGACTTGTGCTTAGAGATTTAGATTTGATCAAGCCTGGGGACTTCGACGTTGGATTAACGATTACGACTATGAACGATTATTTAGCATCGCAAATAGAGCCTAATGCCTCCAAACCCTCGGAGCGAGCTGAAACGCTGAGAAGACTATCTGAAGAAGGTGTTGAAACCTGGCTTTTTCTAGGACCCATAATCCCCGAGTTGACAGATTCAGAGAAAAACATACGCGAAGTCGTAGAAGTCGCCTACGAAACGAAGAGCACCCTCATAGTGGATAAATTGAACCTTAGAAAGTGGGTTTTAGAGTGTATGAAGCCTTTTCTAGATGAGTATAAACCCGGGCTTGCAGAAAAACTCCCTGCAATGCTCAAGCCCAATTCACAGTATTTGAGAATGTTACACGATAGAGTTAAACGTATATGCAAGGAATATCATTTAAACTACAGATTATTCGATTTTACACAATAGTTATTACATACACTTAACCTATAATTGACACATGGATACTTTGCCGAAGCATTCTCTGAAGACTTTAGATTTGGACGGATTGAAGGTTTACGTTTACGTGGAGAAGTTTGATAATGCTTTATTCATTCTGATATCGAAGCAGGTTTTCAAAATTGGAACTCTCACATTCTCCATAAAGGAGTTGGAAGGGCCTCCTAGGAGTACGACTTTACTCGGTTGGAGGGGGGAGGTTCAAGCTAGGATACTTGCTGAGAAAGCGTCTTCAGAAACGGGTTTAATGACTCTGCTGTCCATAAACCTAGAGGAGGAGCATATTCAAAGGCATTTCCGAAGCATTTTAGAGGCTTTAAATCAATGTATCAAAGAAGCCTCTACATGATTCTTAAGATCATCGTCTCTGCAACTAGTAAAGTGAAAATTGGAGACTACGCTAGTAGATTCTACTTTATCTGCTTAAAGCCCCAGCTGGGATGCAACCTCTTTTAATGCATTTAAAGCCTCTTGGAGGAAACCTTCTAGGTTTAATCCTATTTCTTCGCATAGCATTATACGGCTTCTACTCACACCTCTCGCGAAGTCTTTCGATTTAAATTTTCTAAGTACTGTTTGAAGTTGAACCTCCTGCATTTTCTTGGAAGGCATTACGAGGGCACATGCAACTAGTAGTCCTGAAGCGGCGTCTGATGCTATTAAGGCTTTATCGAGTTTAGATTCAGGCTTAAAACCAGTATTCTCGTAATTGTGAGACCTTATCGCTTTTAAAACTTCTTCAGAGACCATTCTACCTATGAGCGTCTCAGCCGTTAAACCGTGCTTAGCAGGCTCCTTTTGAGTAAGCTCATAGTCTATGTCGTGTAGAATACCGGTCAAACCCCAAAGGTCTTCATCTTCACCCAATGCTCTAGCTATTCTACGTAGAATGGCTTCAACGGCAATGCAGTGTTTAACGATGTTTTCATTCTTAACATGGTTTCTCAGAATCTTTAAAGCTTCTTCACAGTTGATCATCAGGATACCTTTAGTTTTAAAGGTCGAACCTGATATAAACTTGACGAAGCTAGTATGAAATAATCTCGGAGAGCGTTGGTTTACCGAATATTCTCTCAGCGGCCTTAGCTACTGGTCTCCTATACTCCTCCTTAGAGTACACTCTAACTATATTCATGACGTTTCTCATGATGTCTAAAAGCCTGGAGAGCATGGCAAGTCTTTGAGGGATTTTCCTATTATTCTCATCCCTCTTAAAACACGGTATATCCATGACTTCTGAGCCGGAGGAATAACGGTATGATACTGAGGGAAGACTAGGCGAGTCTATGAAGACATCGTCACGTGACACTTTGGCTTCAGAAGCTATCTCCTCTTCAAGCTTAATTTTCACAGACTCATTTGACAATAGAGAACTCACAAGAGAAGATTCCATGAAAAGCGTTTTCTCGTACACGCACTTTAAAAGTCTACGTTCCATAATATCATTTATTATCGGCTTAGCCTCCTCGGAACGTGTGAGGGAAGACCACACAGTATAATCGTCCATCGCTAAATACTCTTCTGGACTATTGAAGTCTAAAAGTCCGAGGCTATCTTTGGCAGCCTCCATAGCTTTAAAAAGCATTATTTGAACGGCTCTTGAAGCTTTGTGGAAGTATATGGACCTAAAAGACTCTATTCTAGCCACTATGAATGTTTCAAGTGCGGAAATAGCCGTAGCGTCTACTGCGAGCTCGTTGTTTAAAACATCCATAGTGTACAGTATTCTGAAGACGTCTACAAACCCGTATCCCGCTCCCGTATGATAGTTGTCTCTTACTATGAAGTCCATCTTATCGATGTCTACGGGTCCTCTTATGAGCTGACTTAAGTACGGTTTATCGCCTATTGGCTCTCCGACTGCTAAGACGGCTACTTTCTCAACGTCGTACGTTAGGCTCTTTAAAAGATCTGCTAATGTTGAGCTTTCTATCATCCACTTAGTCATGTCTTCATGAGTCTTGCCCTTATACTTCACTAGAAGCCCTTCATAAACGTGTGAAAATGGACCGTGACCAACATCGTGAAGCAGAGCAGCTACGCGGAGAAGCTCACGGTCTTCTTCAGACAATTCAACCATAGAATTTTCTCCGAAGAAGCCAGCTAAATACATGACTCCTAAGCTGTGTTCAAACCTTGTGTGGTTTGCGGCAGGATAAACGTATTCTGAACCGGCTAGCTGTCTTATCCTCCTCAGCCTCTGGAAGACTCTAGTATCTATGATTGATTTTTCAGACTCGGAAATCTTTATGTAGCCATATATTGGGTCTTTAATGAAGCCCCAGTATTTTCGAAGAGACAACTTCAAACCTAGAGTATATATTGAAAAATAGCCATATATATGTTCAACCAGTAGTATTTGGAGGTTCAAATTTGATCTTCAACGCAGCTTTACTCGATGAAGCCCTTAGAAAAATTGAACGTTTAGTTGATTCAAACGATGTATTCAATGCTGAAGTTGAAAGAGAAGTCGAATCCATGGAGGTTTCAGCACGTTTAAAAAAAGAGTTTTTAAAGGCTTTAAGAGGGCTTTTAAATCCAGTTAAAACTCCCAGAAGAGGCTTCTTCATAGTTGTAACTGGTATCGATAAATCCGGTAAGGAAACGCAGTGCTTCAACCCTATGAAAATTCCAAACGTTAAATCTGTTAAAGACTTTCTAGTCGAGCTTAAAGGCGAAGTACTACCCATATCTCTACCCAGCTATGGAACTCCCTTGGGGTCGTTGGTCGGTGCATACCTGGGGGCTAGAGGGGTAGACGTCAGATTGAGTGGGGAAGTTTCAGAGGAGTATGCGTGGATCCTGTGGAGCCTCGACAGAGCTCAGTATAACGATGCTGTTAAAAGCTGGTTGAGCTGGAAAAACCACTTTGTACTGGCTAGAAGGTGGATTGAAAGCAATCTATGCTATCAAACAGTTAGAGGCGTATCGGAAGAGAGGATTTTGAGGTTTGAGAGGAACATAGAGAAGCCTGATCTAATGCTGGTTATCGATATAACTGCGGAGGAGGCTTTGATAAGAGCTGGAGAGAAAGATAGATATGAAAGGCTGGATTTTCTGAAAAAGGTTAGGGAGAAGCTTCTTGAAATATCTTTCAGAGGACTCGTCGGTCAAACGGTTATTGTTAACGGTTTCGGCTCTCCATCGGATGTCAACGAGAGACTACTTAAAATCCTCAGCCTGTACTTGGGTAAAAAGCTAAACTTATATACCTCTTATCAATCCATCTAGTGGAGGCTGAAGACTTTGAAAGCTCCAAAAGTCATCAATACGTACTGCCCTAAGTGTAACGCTAAAACACCGCATGCAGTGTCAATATACCGTAAGGGGAAGGAAAGCTCTCTACGCCGCGGAGCTAGACATCATGAGTGGGAGCTCCATGGATATGGAGGTCAGAAATTCCCAGAACAGAGGAGGAAATCGAAGACGACGACTAAACAGCTTTTAAAGTTGAAGTGTAGACAATGTGGATATACTCTGGATAGGCTCGGGGTTAGGCTTAGGAAACTCGAACTTGCGTAAAATTCTTGCAATTTAGGGAAAATTCTTTTTAACACCTTCAATGCTTATAGTAATTCGGGTGAGAGGTTTTTATGCCTCAGGCGTTTGTACTCATAAATTCTGAAATAGGGGCTGAGGAGGAGGTTTTAAACGCTCTTAAAAATATGGAGAATGTTAAGGAAGCGTATATAGTTTATGGGGTTTACGATATAGTCGCCCGGGTGGAGAGGGTTATTTAACCCCCACATGCCGACACCATGGAGAAGCTCAGGGAAATAGTGACTGTGAGAATACGTAGAATAAACAAGGTTAGAAGCACTTTAACAATGATAGTTGCTAAGTAGGTCGTAATCCCCATTTTCATTTTCAATGTTAACGTTCAACATAATCCTTATATTGCCATACCTATGAATAGTCTTCTGTGAAGCAGATATACGTAGTTCCAGAACCTAAGAGGCTTGAGTTTACAGGTAGATGGTTTAAATTCGACGGTTTCGAAAACTTCCCAAAGTTTATAGCTGAAGAATTTAAAGTACCCGTAGGCGGGTGGAGAGTAGTTAAAATTGACCGTGATGGGACTGGTGTTAATATCAAAGAAGGGGTTGTTGAGATTTGGGGTGATGAAAATGTATGCTACGCTACAATCATACAGCTCATGTTGCAGGACAATGGGAGGATTCCGGAAGTTACCATCGAGGAGGGCTTTTCATTTAAATTTAGAGGATTCCACCTCGATATAGCCAGAGGAGGAGTCCCCAGAGTTGAAACGTTTAAGTCGATCATAAGATGGCTCTACCTGCTTAAATATAACTATTTTGCAGTCTACGTGGAAGACCTATTCCCGTGGAGGAGCTATCCTCAAATTGGAGTATTAAGAGGAAGGTTAACAGAGGAAGAGTGGAATACAGTAGTAGATTATGGTGGAAAACTTGGGATTGAGGTTTTCCCATCGCTTGAACTATGCGGACACATGGAGCATATACTGTCGATACCTGAGTTTAGACGGTTCAGCGAATGGCATAGACCTATGGAAGGATGCTTAGACGTTAGCAGTGAAGAATCTAGAGAATTCGCATACAGGCTTTTAAACGATGCTTTAGATCTTACACGTTCAAACTATGTCCACGTGGGTGGAGATGAGACTTGGGCGCTTGGAAGAGGGGTCAGCTTGAATAAGACGTGGAGGTTTGAAGGCCCGAGCCTGTATGAGGAGCATCATAGAAGGCTCGTTGAAATCGTTAGAAGTAGAGGAAAGGTCCCTCTACTATGGGGCGATATGATATCTGGAATGTACTTAGTTGGCGATAGGGAGAAGTGGGCTGAAGTACTTCAAAGCGACGTATGGAGAGAGAGCATAATAGCCAACTGGGATTACAGCCCAGAATCCATAGACCACTTTAGGAGGAAAATAGACGTCTTTAAGAACAGAGGTTTAGAACAGGTAGCCTGCCCAGGGCTTTCAAACTGGGATAGATTCTATCCGAATTTCGAAGTAGCTATTGCGAACCTTAGGAACTTCCTCACAGCCGCTAGGGAGAAAGAGATATTGGGTTTCATGGTGACGGCTTGGGGAGACGATGGGGAAGAATGCCTATTCTCATTTCTAACGCCTCTGATACTTGCATCCATGGAGATAGCTGAAGGCTCTGGAGAGTGGGAGAAGAAGTGGATAGCGTTATCTGGAGAGAGTGAAGCCCTGTTAAAAGCGAGGATGACTTTCGGACGCGGAGAAATTTCAGACGTGCTTAAGCATATTCTGTATTCTACACCGCTTCTCAAGAGAATGGGAAGTGAAAGACTGGAGAGGATTGCTAAAAACTGGGGAGAAGCCTTAGAAAGCTTAAAAGGCGTTGTTCTACCTAAAGACCTCGACTTTATAAGAAGATGCCTTGAAGTCGGGCTCAGTAGACTTAGAGGAGAGGCAACTGTTTCAGACTACATAACACTAGCCCGTTTATACTCTGAGCTGTGGCCTTCCGAAAGAAAGCCAGAAGGATTGGAATTGATAATTACGAGGCTCTGGGGGGCTGCTGGAAGAATCGATTTAAACCTGCAATAACAGCATCTACCTCCCATATTTTTCCACTATTTCTAAAATTCTTTGCGCTTCACCTTCATCGCGGCACCAGGTTTGAAGAAATAGACCTTCATGTTTAAGCTTAGATAGTAGAAATTCCACCTCCCACGGTTCACAAGATATTTGAAGGCATTTACCGGCTTCTAGTATCTTCCGGCATACGTTTACCCATTTAGACATGGGTAGTGCTCCAGCTCCTGGAACCCATTGAATACCGTTTATGGAGTCCACTTTAAGCAGTATATCCAAGTTGCTTAAAGCCATAGGTCCATCTAAGTGAAATATTGAATTATCCAAGTGCTTTGAAAGAGTTATCTGCTCCTCTAGGAAGAACTCTCTAAACATCCTAGGAGATACCAATCCCGAAAAATCGTCTTGCAGAGGGAAGAACCTTCCTCTAGAGTAGGCTGGTATCCAGCTTATAGAGCCCTCTTGGACTCGCGAAATCTTCTCATAGTATGCTTCAAATACTTGAATGCATATCTCCGTTATCCTCCCGATAAGCCTCTTAACTTCACTAGGCTTAGTATATAATGCTCTCACAAGCTTCTGCGTGCCAACCATGGCGGCTAAAGCATCCCCACCATAGTGTAGGTCTGGAATACCGACTAGAAAATTCCCCCTAGCAACCCTGCAGACGGCGTCTAAGATGTTATTCATAGTCCTCCACCATCTGTTATTCTCGTCTAGAATAGGGTCAAAGCCTTCTAAATCCTCTACGAAGGGCTTCACCCAAGACGTCTCTTCATCGAGAAACGTCAACTCGCCACCTAGGAAAGCGGTTAGAGAATTTGGACCCAGATTAGGCCAATACTGTGGAATAGCATCGCCTAGGAAAACCGTGTTTTCAAAATGGTATTCAAGCCGTTTAAGAATATGGTCTACATTGGTCCATTTATCTTCAAGCGTTTTAACATTTGGGACTTCTACGTACACCCGATGTTTCCTAGGAGCGGTTATATGGATTAAAGGCCTATCTAAAATCTCACAGTTCCAAAATGCGTCGAAACGCCGTTTAATCGTTTCAAAATCCACTTCACTTAGATATGAACGCATAGTTAAATAATGTATCAGCAGCTGTATATAGATTTAAGGCATAGGATGAAGTTTAAGATTAGTGGTCGGCCAATAGGTAGGGGAAACCGAATACCGATTGGCTCTTAAGAGTCCTAGAAAGCAAGCTTAAAGATCTAAGCGTGATAAAGCATCAAATATTTAAAAGAGAAAATGCGGAAGTACTCTAATAGAGAGATGGTGGATGGAAACTAAAACGGGGGCGGAGATGATAAATTAAACCGTCACGGTTATTGGCGCTGGTGGAACTGC
>CALKCG010000131.1 GCA_938082915.1 uncultured archaeon
AACCTACAGTGTAGAGTTGAAGCATTGGAGAAAGCCGTTAAAGTTAGTAGTGTGACAGTTAAAGTTGAAGTTCCGAAAGTTATTCTGGAAAAGAAAACTCTTGATATTAGAATTGGTGAAGATGAGCTCCTAGGTAGAGTAATACTGCTTGTAAAAGAGGGCTTCTTTAATGAAGAGAGGACGGCAAATGAAGTAGCGGATGAATTGATACGAAGATGCTGGCATCCGAAGGATTTAAAACACATTAGACCAAGCTTAGAACAGCTTGTCGTTCTCGGAGTTCTAGAGAGATCTAAGATGAAGAGGAAGAGGGGTAGAGGTTTTAAATGGGTTTACAGTAAGAGTAAAGCCCTTAACCTAGCTGAGTAGACCTCCGTCTGTTTCCAATCAACGACATCTAAACGTCGCACATTTTATCGACGATGAAGGCTTGCATTCTCGGCTTAGGTAAAGAATAGTTATATTTATAATGGGGGAAACGTCAATTAAATTTTTCTGGACTATGGCGTTTGAACTCCCACCAGAAGTAGTAGATATTATAAACGGTATAAGCTCTATGCAGATAAGAGGGGCGTCGAAAATAGCGGAAGCCGGTATTAAAGCGTTAAATATTGTAGCTGAGAATAGTAAAGCTGAAAGCCCTGAAGAGGTGTTTGAAGAACTAGACTACGTAGCTCAAAAGCTTTTAGCTACACGACCTACCGCCGTTTCGCTTCCAAACGCTGTGAGGTACGTCATGTTTGAAGCCTACAAGGCTAAAGAAAGCGGATTAAAAACGGAGGAAGTTAAAGCTAGAGCCATAAACGCATGTAGAGAGTTTCTCAGAAGAATAAGAGAGGCATCCGTAAAGATAGGTGAGATAGGAGCTAGGAGGATAAACGATGGTGATACTATAATGACGCATTGTCACAGCACTGCTGCTTTAAACGTCATAAAGACGGCTCATAGAATGGGGAAGGACATAAAAGTAATAGTTACTGAGACCAGACCACTATATCAAGGACTAATAACGGCGGAAGAGCTTGAGAAAAACGGAATACCGTTTACAGTAATAGTAGATAGTGCTGCTAGATTTCTCATGAAAAAAGTGGATAAAGTGATCGTGGGTGCTGACGCGGTAGCAGCTAATGGAGCCGTCGTAAATAAGATAGGTACGTCTATCATAGCTTTAGCCGCGTATGAATCTAGGGCCTTAGTGTTTGTCGCAGCTGAAACTTACAAGTTCAGCCCGGAAACCCTTGCAGGAGAACTTGTTAAAATCGAAGAGAGAGATCCAGAGGAAGTAATACCAGCAAACGTGTTTAAACGTTGGAAGCATGGTTCTGTGAAAAACCCCGCTTTCGATGTAACCCCTCCAGAATACGTGGACCTTATAATAACTGAAAGAGGAATAATACCTCCTCAAGCGGCTTTCATGATAATTAGAGAGGAGCTTAAAGACATGCCTTACGAGTTCCAGATGAAGTATAGCACATACTGGGAGAGAAGTCTTGAAGTTTAAAGGCGACTTTATTTAATCCATAGACCTCTATGTACGAGCATTTTTGCATCTACCTCCGCTTTCTCGATTAAGAAGTCTACAAACTCTTTGAAAAGCCCTCTTCCACGGTATTCTGAAGACCACTCTTTAACTGCTTTAGCATATAAGTTCCTCTCAACAATTCTAATCTCAGCGAGTTGAATAAGACTGTTGCGAGTTCCAACATCGATAGAATCGTTGTCGTATACCAAACCTGGGCAGACCTTAATAGCGTTTTTATTAACCTCTATACCGGTAATCCTGCCGTTTGACGTTACGTATATGAAGGGATAGAAGCGGCACGTTAAAGGTTTAAACTGATGCACAGTGCAAATCTTACTTCTATTGAAGACGCAAAAACCGTCAGTGAACCTTCTTAACCCTAAGTATCCCTCATCCTCCCAGAGTAGAACTTTTGGAAATGTACTCTTATAACTACTAGACTTATAAAGCACTAGAAAATCTCGAGCGTCATAGCACCCATAGTTTACTATACGCCATACGTCTAAGTGTGTGACTGGAACCCAGTATTGGCTACAACAAACACCGCATAGTGTACATTTAAACTTAACCATGTAGTTCGGCTGATACTTCTAGAAAAATCTTTGGTATAAAGTTTATCCGTTAAACCCCGCTTACAATACCGATAAATGAAAATTATAAAGGGGTTAACGTTCAAAGGCAAACGGTAAAGTTTAGTTATGAGTTCTTACTAAATCTTAAGAGATAACTGTGGTTAAAGTTGAAAGTTTTAAAGGTTTCAGCGGAGTGTATCAAATAATTCTCGAGGGAGAACGTAAATTAGCCACTATAAACTTGGTTCCAACAGTTCAAGTATATGGTGAGAGGCTTGTTAAAATCGAAGGAGTAGAATACAGGCTTTGGGATCCGTATAGGAGCAAACTTGGAGCGGCTTTACTTAAAGGTCTTAAACATCTACCCATTTCGGAGGGTGTTAAAGTCCTTTATCTTGGGGCCGGCTCAGGAACCACTGTGAGTCACGTTAGCGATATAGTTGGGAAAAGTGGGATAGTCTATAGTGTTGAGTTTGGTCCGAGAGTTATGCGGGAGTTTATAAAAAGAGTTTCCTCATCTAGAGGAAACGTTATGCCCATACTTGCCGACGCTAGGCTTCCAGAGTGCTACCTGCCATACGTCGATGAAGTCGACGTGATATATTGCGACATTGCTCAGCCTGATCAAGCGAGAATATTGTCAGATAATGCGGACTTCTACCTTAAGAAGGGTGGAAGTGCAATGTTAGCAGTAAAGGCGAGGAGTATAGACGTATCGAGGAAGCCTGTGGAAATATTTAGAGAAGAAGCTAAGGTTTTACAGAGTAGAGGATTTAAAATCGAAGCTATAATAAGGCTTGAGCCCTTTGATAAAGACCATGTTATGATTCTTTCAACAAGGTGAAAACCTTTTTGCATAGTATGATAGCTGGCGTAGATGAAGCTGGTAGGGGTAGTGCCATAGGGCCAATAGTCATAGCTGGTGTCTTACTAGAGGAAGAGCTTTTGAAGACGGTTAAATTCTATGGTGTTAAAGACTCTAAGAAGCTTTCACCAGAGAGTAGGGAGAAGCTTTATAGGGTTATAGTCGATTGTGCTGTTAGAATAGCGTTTATAATATTCAATCCGTCTACAATAGACCGATACGTCAAATCTAAGAAGACGTTGGGCGGCTTAAACGTTTTAGAACTTAAAGGAATCGCCTACGTAATAAGAGAGCTTAGAGCCGCGAAAATATACGTAGACTGTCCAGATGTAAACTTAATGCGATTCTGCGGAATGCTGAAGTCTGAGATACCTTGGAACGCCGAGGTTGTTGTTTTCCATAAGAAGTATGACGACCACCCAGCTGTAGCATCAGCATCTATAGTGGCTAAAGTCTTAAGAGATAGAATAATCCAGACGCTTAGAGATATGTATGGGGATTTCGGAAGCGGCTATCCTTCAGACTTGAAGACTGTAAGTTTTCTGAGAGAAAACTATAGGAATAGGTCTTTAGAACAGTTTATCAGGAGAAGTTGGAAAATCTCCAGATTAAGCCATACACTAGACGCTTAGGCTGCTTGAGAAGGATGTTTGATTCCACGTAATAGTCTTTATATAATTTTATCTCAATCCTAATAGAGAGTTGGAAACCCATGTCTAAAGAAACTTTTAACGTTGATAAGAATGGCGATTTCTCCAATTGGTTTAATAGGATAATCCGTGAGGCTCAGCTTATAGATGACAGGTACAATGTTAAAGGTTTCATAGTCCATAGGCCGTGGTCTATGAGTATGCTTAAGCAGATCTACCGCCTATACGAAGACGAACTTGAAGAGCGGGGGCATAAGCCCGTACTCTTCCCCACAGTAATACCGGAGGATAACCTTTCAAAAGAAGAAGAGCACGTTGAAGGTTTTAAAGCTGAAGTATTCTGGGTAACACACGGCGGAGACGATAAACTCGAGAAGAAACTTGCATTAAGACCTACGTCTGAAACGGCTTTCTACCCGCTTTACTCCTTATGGATAAGAAGTATATCGGATCTACCTTTAAAACTCTACCAAAGTTGCTCAGTTTTCAGGTACGAGACTAAGTCAACTAAGCCTTTAATTAGAGGGAGGGAGTTTCTCTGGATAGAGGCACACGACGTCTTCGCCACGGAAGAGGAAGCGTACAAACAAGTTGAAGAAGATATGGAGATTGCTGAAGAAGTCATATATGAGAAGCTGGGGGTACCCTTCGTATTCCTAGAGAGACCGCAATGGGACAAGTTTAAAGGAGCCGTTAAAACGTTCGCAGCAGACTGTGTTATGCCTGATGGAAAATTACTTCAAATAGCTTCTACGCATTACTTAGGACAGAGGTTTTCTAAAGCATTTGAAATAGCATTCCTAGACTCCGGCGGCGCGCGGAAATACGCTTATCAGACGTGTTACGGACCAGGTATATGGCGTATTCTAGCTGCAGTAATATCGATACACGGCGATAATAACGGTCTCATATTGCCATTTGAAATAGCCCCTATTCAAGTAATTGTAGTTCCAATATTTGTAAGAGAGCATAGAGAGCCTGTTGAAAAATATTGCATGGAAATCTATAGGGGTTTAAAGAAGGCCGGCTTTAGAGTAGAAGTAGACTTTTCAGATAAGACTCCTGGTGCAAAATACTACTATTGGGAGATGATGGGGGTTCCAATTAGAGCTGAAGTTGGCCTTAGAGAAGTTGAGTCAAAACACGTAACACTATTTAGAAGAGACAATCGTAGTAGGATGACTGTTCAACTAGATAGTTTAGTGGAGACTATTAGAAAGCTTGGTTATGAGATTCTTCAAAACATTAAAAGGAAGGCTAAAGAATTTCTTGAATTAAGAGTATTTAAAGCTAAGACTTTCGATGAAGTTAGAGACTTAGCAGATAAAGGAGGATTTATAATTGCTCCATTCTGTTCGATAGATTTCGACGGGGAAAGCTGTGCCATAAGGCTTAAGGAGGCATTAGGTTTAGAAGTTAGAGGAACTCCTCTTAAGAACAGAGTTAAACCTTCTGAAGAGGAAAAATGTATAGTATGTGGCAGGAAAGCCGGAGAATACGTCTACTTAGGTAAATCGTATTAGTTACGATATAACTCTACCTTTCATTTTACGCATTAACAACTTATATTGGAGAGATAGAAGCTTCTCAGACACTAGGAGTTTACTAGTCAGGTAGATTAAGAAG
>CALKCG010000132.1 GCA_938082915.1 uncultured archaeon
AGGTTTTTGAGAGTTTTCCTTAATTCGTCTTCAGACATTCACGTAATGATACCATTAGCAGTCTTTAAACATTTCCATAAGATGCCAGTTGGACTCTATATTTAGAGAACACAGGAGGAAAGGTTAGCTTTTTTAATGGAAACGTTAAAACTTTACATGCTAAGTATTTTAAAACCCGACTGTTAAATAATGGTGTGAATCTTGACCGAAACCACTGAATTGAGCATTGCGAGTGTTGCAGTAGGTTCACTATACCTCACTTTGCAGAACATTTTCTCAACGCTGATAGGTGTTCTAGGATATGCCTACATGGCTAGAGTCATAACTCAAGAGGAGATGGGTGTAATAGCAGGTGTTACAATGTTATGCTCGCTTATTCAAACTGGGATAGATTTAGGGATTTGCTCTTCAATTGCGAAGTTTATATCTGAAGATATTGGTAGAGGGTTAGACTACTCGAAACACATAGTCTCCGCATTAATACTCAGACTCGCTTTAATATTAACCGCTACGTCGCAAGTCGCCATATTCTCAACATATGTTTCTGAAGCTTTATTTAAAACACCAGCATACTCGAAAATTTTAACGTTCGCTTCAGTAGATGTTGCTCTTCTATCGACATCTTCCCTATTAAACAGTATTCTCTGGGGTTCGGGTAGATTAAAGGAAATGGCGATTTACGGTATTTTCTCTACATCTGTAAGATGGATATCTATAACGTTATTTCTCTTCAGCGGATATGGGCTAACCAGTGTAATATACGGTTGGATTATTGGAGATTTAACCCTTCTTACAATCCTTGCCACATCGACTCTAATACACGTAAATTTCAGTAAGAGTGTATTAAGCGAATCGATTAAGCTGTTACCCAGCATGTTGAGATTTTCCATACCGATATACCTTGGATCCATAGTCTCACTCTTATACACTTGGTATGATAAGGCGTTGATCCTAGTGTTTCTACCGATCCAGCAACTCGGCATGTACAACGTGGCCTATAAAGCATTCTCAGTATTTGTAGCAATAGCATCATCACTCAGCTCTTCACTTCTCCCATACTATGGGATAATGTATGGGAAAAACGACCATAAAGCAATATCAGAAGGTGTGAAACGCACAAGCAGATATACGATGCTCGTAATGTTTCCATTAGCATTCGGCTTAGCTGTTATAGCTAAACCCGTAATTACATTATTTGCCGGTACACAGTATTCTGAGACGTGGAGCGTTCTCGCAATTCTCTCAATATTTGGACTAGTTTATGGAATATCTCCATCGTTTAGCAGTCTACTACTAGTCTACGGGAAGACAAAGACCATACTATTGTTGGACGCGGCCTCCGTTATTGCAAGTCTAGCCTTCTTCCCCCTACTCTGGCGGTTTAACTTAATCGGGTTGACGATTGTGAGAGGCTTATCGCTTACCGCTTCGTTTGCACTATCATTCTACTACACGTCGAAGATCGTCAAAATAGAAGTGGATAAAAAGATGGCTTTAAAAACTCTAACAGCCTCTGCTATTATGGCAATAGCGGTGCTGACACTACGGCAAATCCTACGGAATAACCTATTGTTGCCACTACATGTTGCTTTTGGAGCCGTAACGTATCTAGTGTTGGCAAGAGTATTAAGATGTATAGGTGAGGAGGACGTTCAACTTATGAAGGTAATTGTTGGAGAAAAAGCCACGAAAATTATCATGAAAATCTTAAACATATAGACGATTCTTGAATCTTTCGGTAAAGCTCTTAACGTGACTTTTTAACATTATATGTGTTCATTTGTGAAGCTTATGCTTGAAAATATGGGATATTTTAACATGGAAGTCGATAAGAAGGTTCTTCTCTATGATGGGGGAGATTTAAGAGGCGGATGTTTTTTCTCTGAGGATCCTTTAGTTGTCTGTAAGGTTACACTGTGCTTGGAAAATTTAGATGAGGTTGGAGATGAGCTTAACAAGCTTTCTGAAAGAATTGGAATTGCGAAGAAATTGGTTGGAGAGGAGGCTATGTTGAAGCTCCTAGCAGTTGGTAATGCCTCTAGGAATGCTTTAAAGTATTTAAAGAAGAGTGTAGGAGGATGGATATTAAGCTGATTCGGTAGAGAATTTGAGATATTGATTTGATGCTTTCAGCTTTCTTTAGGTTTGAATTTCCCACATTTGTAGTCTGGGGAAACTTTCTGTTTGAGAAGACTGCAGTAGAATACGCCCTTCTTGGGCTTTACATTGGCGCAGTTTGCACACTTCCTCTCAACGCTCACGACATCAACCTCCTTTAGAAATTTCAATGAAATAGCCTAATTAAATTATCTCCTCTATCCCAAATTACCCATCTAAGGCGGGAATTATAATTTTGAGAAGAGCCATTATGATTCACCTGCAAGCTCACAGGCTTCAGTCGTAGATGGTCAACTTCTCTTTAGCAGGTTTAGAGCTTTCAAGTGAAAGTTGGAGAAGGCTTATGAGTATGCTTTCATAATATCGTACTGAGGTTATGACGTGTTGGATAGCTTGAAGCTCGACCTTGAGAGGCTAGTTAAAAGGCTTGAGAGATTTCAAGATCTCAGACTTCTCATACTATTCGGCAGTCTTGCTGAAGATGTTGCACGTAAAGGCAGCGATGTAGACGTAGTGGTTGACGCATCCGAAAATACCATCAGCTTAGCCTACGGTGAGCTTGAACGGGAGTTTAAAGGGAGAAATGTCCACCTGATTAGAGCAAACTGGTTGAAGCCTGAGGCTCTTCTACACATAGCCAAAAGAGGCATAGTCCTTCTAGATTGTGATGTACTCAGTCGCGTGGCTTTGAATGTTTCAAGCGACTACTTCGAGCTTAAGGAGGAGGATACCTTCATCGACTCATGGCTGAGAGGAGACCCCGTAGATGTCAGACTTATCATGATCATAATGGAGCAGGTTAACGAAGACGTAGAGGTGTTGAAAAAGCTGACCAGTAGATTGAACAACGTGCTTAAAGATCCAGTGTTAAGGAGGGCTTTTGAGCGTTCCCTACACACTCCCATCGAAGGAATGCTTGACGTGCTGAGGCACATAGTTTCAAGGGTACCCCTGGAAGCTTTGAAACGTACAAAGAGCTGGTGAGCCCAGCTGAGAGGCTGGGGGTCGTAAGTAGCACTGTAGCAAACGCGCTAAGATTGCTTGTAGACACGAGGCATATCTTAATCCACCGTTACAGAGGCATCACTGATAGCTTCTTAGAGGACTGCTTAAATGATGTTATGACTACGTGGCAAACCATGGAGGGAGAAGTGAAGAAACACTTGGAAAAGACTTGTAAAACTAACCGTTAACAAGCTCGACTTTATCACTCCAGTAATCCGAAGAGTGGTTTTACTTAGAACTTGAGGATTTCGAGTTGGGTGGGCAAATGTTAACCTTTCATTAACTCCTAACTAGGAAGCTGCTGATCTAACCCCTCCCAGAAGCTCTTCCAGTTAGATCCTCCATCTTTCAATACCCCAGTCTTGGCAAGGATTTTTATGGAGGATCTTCCACATAATTTTGAAGTCCCTGGTCTTTTACAGTCATCTATTCTCCATATCTTTCAGCCTCGCCGTCGATCTCTTTGTCATCTTTTCCACAGCTTTTAAGTTGCTCAGAGGGAACAAGTAAAGTTAAGTGTATAAAAACTCGTAGAAACTTTGGTGAAAACGGACCATAAGAATTCAACTAATATGTATGTCCAATACGACTTGATAAGTCCTAGATGCTATAGTCCTCACAACCTTAGAGTTTTCTATACTCCAATGCGGAGTTAAAGTGTCAAGTAGTTTGGAGACTTTCTCAGAAAGCTTTTTAACCGGATCTTCATTGGAAGATGCTTTAACGAAGTCGTAGTAATGTATCCATCCCCTACTATCCTTTAGGCATAAAATGGCTGAAGGTAAATAACTGCATGCAAGTTCAGGTAGAGGCATTAACACTCTATCTGCGGAACCTATGAGGGCTTCTTCAGCAATACTCTTAGAGTCGCCCAAGATGGGTATGACTATGCCTTCAACTCGATTGAGTTTAGTGTTTTCAACCATGAGCTTATATGCATCGGGATTTATATCTATTGAGTAAACTTTTGAAACTGGTTTAAGTTTAGCTATGATTATTGAGAAGCATCCAACACCAGCGAACATGTTGACGATCACTTCTCCAGGTTTTGTAAGCTGAGCTATTCTAAGCCTTTCAAAGAAGAGCCGAGGTGAGAAGTAGACTTTAGAAAGGTCGACTTTAAAAGTGCAACCGTGTTCTTTGTGAAACGTCACTGTCTTACGTTCACCTGCGAGCCATTCAAAGCCTCTGACTCTGTGGGATCCAGATGTTGGAGAGAGTTGTCTAAGGACTGTTTTAATCGAAGGCATGTGTTTTAAAACCTCTTCACCTATCCTAAACCTGTATGGTTCGAGTTCTCGCGGAATTTTAAGTATAGCTATATCGCCCACTACTTCAATTCCTTTAAATTTTTTAAATTCAAACTCTGGGAAGAGTTCAGCGTAGATCCTATCCATGATCTTTTTCCGATGCCCACTCAACCCTGTCAAATAAATCTTAAAGGATAAATTTAAGAGTATTATTGAGAGTGGGGCGTTGACTATTAGAGCGGTTCTCTTAGACTTAGATGGAACAATAGTTAAGTTGAAGTATAGATATATGGATGCAAAGAACGAAGTTTTTAATATGCTTAAGCTTAATGGGGTGCCAGATTACGTATTAGACTTTAAGCTAAGCCTCTACGAGA
>CALKCG010000133.1 GCA_938082915.1 uncultured archaeon
CGACTCCAACGTTGAACTTAGCTGCTGTCATTATGAACTCCGCTTCAGGTTTCATCCTCCTTAGAAGACTGAAAGTGTCCATAATGGTCGAATCGCCCACCAAGTCTACTTTATTTCTACACATTATCCCCCTCTTTTATCTTCGACGCTATGAAGTAGACTATGTAGTCTCCAGCATCTAAAAGGTTTATCTCCTGGTGAAGCTTAAGAAGTCTAAACGCATCTACCATGATGATTAACGGAGCAGGTTCGAATTCATTGGAGTAGAATTCCTGTATAGGATTGTAAAGTGTCGGCATCAGACAACCACAGCTTCCAACCGGTTCTGTGAGGATAACATCTGGCATTAGCTCCTCTAAAATCTTCTGAGCGTATTTAATGAAAACTTGAAAATCGCAGTAGAAGCATCCTCTGATGATCTCCGCTATTTCAAAACGGCAGTCTCCAGCTATAACGCTATCCACTAAAACTTCTCCCTGGTCATTTACAATCATGACCACTCGTTTTCCATAATCATTCGTCAGCGCCTCGCCTATTTTGAGTAGTAGTGCTGTCTTTCCACCTTCTAGAAAGCCTCCAATAAGGACCAATTTAGGCTTCATGAATACTGAAATTATCACTGCTTAGAAAATCCTTTAAACGTTATGTTAATATTTTCTTTACATAGATTGAGTAAGTTTATAAAACAGCGTTATAATTTAATATGTGAATGACTGGAAAGCCTAAACAATCAGAATGTAAAAATGAGGTCGTCTTAAGGGCTCAAGCTCTATTGGAGAAGCTCATAAATTGGTTCAATGATAAGAATAGCGTGTTGGTCGCTTTCTCTGGTGGAGTTGATAGCTCTCTCGTAACATATGTTGCTTACAAAGCTTTAGGTGATAAGAGTCTAGCCGTTACAGCGGATTCGCTAACTCTTCCACCGGGTGAACTTGAAGACGCTATTAGAATTGCACGTTTCATAGGGATTAAACATAGAGTGGTTAAAGTCGATGAATTGAGCGATGGTGAGTTTGTTAAGAATCCTCCAGATAGATGCTACTACTGTAAGAGGTCTCTGTTGAAGGTGTTGAGTAAAATAGCCGAGGAAGAGTGTTTGAAAGTGATAGTTGATGGTTCTAATGCTGACGACTATCGAGATTTTAGACCCGGTCTTAAAGCTTTAAAGGAATTTGGAGTAAGAAGCCCACTAGCCGAAGTAGGTCTCACTAAAAGCGATGTACGGTTGATTTCGAAAATCGTAGGTCTTCCTACGGCAGATAAGCCTTCTATGGCTTGTTTAGCTTCGAGAATTCCATATGGTGTAGAAGTAACCTACGAAAGACTTAGAAGAATTTCGGAAGCAGAAACTTATATAAGACAGCTTACTGGAGTTAGACAGGTTCGAGTTAGAGACCATGGCTATATCGCTAGAATAGAAGTCAATAGAGATGAGCGAAAAGTCTTTTTCGATGTGAATATCATGGATAGTATTTGGAGTAAACTTAGAAGTCTAGGGTACATGTACGTGACTTTAGACCTTTACGGATATAAACCCGGAAGTCTTAACGAAATTGTTTTTAGAAAAGATAAACCATGATAAGTCGGAGAGATTATGAAAGCGTCAGTCGAATACACCACCTCAAGGTTCATACATGGACATATAGACGAAGTTAAGGATGAAGTAGCCGTAGAGACACCAATAACCATTTACATTAATGGAAAACGATTAAGAGTACTTTATGCAACCCCTCAAGAACTCGTGGAATTAGCCATAGGTCACCTTATAACTGAGGGATTTGTAAAAAAGCTGGAGGAAGTAATCAGAGTAGACGTGAAGGACGGCGAGGTTCATGTAGAAGCTTCGGCAGAAGTTGAGGAAAGAATAAAGTTGCATAACGCTAAGATGATCAATACAGTTAAAACCATGTGTGGATATTCTTCGGAAGAACTCGTTGAAAGCCTTCCCGTTGAGAGAGTGCAATCAAGCATTCAATGGCCTCTTAACGAGATTTTTAAACTCGTAGGGGAACTCAACTTAGATGCATCCTTATACAGGAGGACTGGAGGAGTC
Source organism: uncultured archaeon (assembly GCA_938082915.1). GTDB lineage: Archaea > Thermoproteota > CALKCG01 > B24 > B24 > DTBU01. The sequence continues at coordinate 2,054 of CALKCG010000133.1, forward strand.
CATGCAGCACTCATCGCTGATACTATAGGGGTGAAAATTTTATGCGAAGACGTAGGACGGCATAATGCCGTGGATAAGGTTGTCGGAGCCTACGCTCTGAGGAAATCCATGCACTTTAATCATACGCTCTTGGTATGTAGCGGGAGGCTTTCATCTGAAATCGTTTTGAAAGCCGTTAGAGTAGGCATACCGATACTTGCATCGATATCTGCTCCAACATCTCTCGGAGTATCGTTGGCTACACAATTGGGAGTAACACTTATAGGGTTTATGAGGGGGTCTAAGTGCAACATATACACCCATCCTAAGAGATTGATATTGACTTAAATTGCGGATATTACTGAAAATCATATTTCTGAGAAAATATTTAAATATATTTAAACTAACTATATAACGTTGTTTTATGGTGAAAACTTTGACAAGCAACTATGAGTCGGAGAAACCCATAAGGACATACGAAGAAATAAATGAGAAGATTAAAAAGGGGGATGCCGTAGTTCTAAAGGCTGATGAATTTAAACGCTTGGTCAAAGATAGAGGCGTCGAAGCAGTTGCTAAAGAAGTTGACGTTGTAACAACGGGAACCTTTGGAGCTATGTGCTCTTCTGGTGCTGTGATAAACTTAGGTCATTCAGATCCACCTATTAAGATAGATAAGGCGTGGATTAATGATGTCCCTGTTTGCCACCCGGGAGCAGCAGTGGACCTGTATATAGGTGCTACTCAGATGTCTGAAGTCAAACCGTTTGAATATGGGGGAGGCCACGTTATAGAAGACTTGATAAGCGGGAAAGAAGTTGAGTTGAAGGCTACGGCTTATGGAACAGACTGTTACCCTAGGACTAGGCTTGAAACCACATTGACTAAGTATGATTTAAATCAATTTTACATGTTGAATTTTAGAAATTCTTACCAGAAGTACGTTTGTGCAACTAATAGTAGAGACGTCACAATATACACTTACATGGGTAAACTACTACCACATTACGGTAATGCTACTTTCTCAGGATCTGGCGAATTAAACCCATTAATAAATGACCCTGAGTACGAAACGATAGGTATTGGAACCAAGATATTTCTAGGGGGGGCGAAAGGCTATGTCATAGGTGAGGGCACTCAACACGATCCGAAGAATCAAATGGGAACTTTAATGGTCAAAGGAAACTGTATGGACATGGACCCTAAATTCGTTAGAGGAGCCGCCATCACTCGTTATGGGACGTCTATTTACGTCGGTCTAGGTATCCCGATACCTATATTGAACTTAAAAATCGCTAAAAACGCCGCAGTGACAGATGAGCAGATAACCGTTAAGATATTGGATTATGGCGTTCCGAGAAGAGATAGACCAATTCTAGGAGAAGTCTCCTATAGAGAGCTTAAATCTGGGAAAATAGAAGTACTGGGGAAAACCGTGAAAGTCAGCCCATTATCAAGCCTTAAAGGAGCCGTAGAGGTAGCTGAAACATTAAAGAAATGGATTGAAGAGGGGCTCTTCTACTTATCTAAGCCTGTTGAAAACCTACCTAGAGACTCGGTGTTTAAGCCCATGAAGGAGAAAGCTATTATGAAAAGAATCGTTTAAAGGTGGTGTATATGGTTAAAGTATTGTTGAAGTTTCACGGCGGACTTATGAATGAGCCTATAACTTCAACCGTAATACTTGAGAAGGGGGTTAAATTAAACATTTTAAAAGCCTCCATTCACGAGAAAGGCGGGGAAATGCTCATAGAAATACCAGATGTCTTTGCAGAGAATGTAATTGAAGCCTTTAAAAGTAAAGGTGTTGAAGTCGTAATTAAAAGGACAATATCTGTTGACTCAAATAGATGCATACATTGTGGCGCATGTCTATCTCTTTGCCCAGTTAACGTGATTAAAATGTCCAGTGATTATTCTATAATCTTTGATGAAGATAAGTGTGTAGCTTGCGGTTTATGCATAGATGCATGTCCAATGAAGGCTATATCACTCGTAGTTTTTTAAATTCGGTTTTGGAAATTACGGTTTTCTAAATCCACTTATGTACTTCTGAGTTATTTTGCAAAGTTGACATATGTCTAAAATATCTATGTTATGCGTTTCAGACGCAGCAATCTTCTCCGCAGATTTTTCTATAAACTCTCTAACATCTTCCATCTCCATTAACTTCTCAGCAAGCCTCCATCCGCGTTTTGAGTGCATATAGTGGCTTATAGCAGCCTGCGTAGTACCTAAAGCTTTAGCAGCTGAAGTTTGAGTGAAGTTGTACTTTTCTATGAGTTTTTTGGCTATGAGAAGTCTTATGGCTGGTAGAATAAATTTAACGGATAATTCACATGGAGGTTTTAAATGCATAAGACTTCGAACATATTAATATTACTCAGTTATATAAAACTTTATACTAACCTTGCTTTTATCTCCCCTCTATAGAATGGAAGTACTCTTCAAATTGTTCTGCGTACTTATAGCCTGTATCTGGAAATACTAAGACGTAAACCCCCTTGTCCTCAGCGATTTTAGTGAATGCGTGGAAAACTGCTCCAGCACTTAAGCCTATTAAGAGCCCCTCTTTTCTAGCGATTGTTAAAGCGCCCTCTATTGCCTCATTCCTTTTAACGTCTACAACTTGGTCAAAGTCTACCCAGTGAATCCATTTCATACCTGTTTCAACCCTACGTATCCCAGGAATAACTTCGTTCGGAGCAGGTTGAACACCTACTATTTTCACAGAGTCTCCGTATCTACTTTTAAAGTAGATGGATATGGCGCTCATATGCCCTGAAGTTCCTAAACCCCCTATAATATAGTTCGGTTTAAGCCCACGGCTTTCAAGCTGCTCATCTATCTCTTTAGCCGTATACTTCAGATGCACTTTGAAATTCGCATCATTCTCAAACTGATTTAAATGGGTAGCACCTTCGGATTTAGACTTAGCATCAACTTCTTCTATGGCTTCCACAGTCAAACCTACAGGTACTCTTACAACATCCGCTCCCAAAACCTTGAGAAAAACGTCGCTAGCCTTCTGAATGGTTTTCGGTATAAATAGCCTCGTCCTCCTCCCTAAGAGGTTTGCTATAGCTGTTATGGCTATTCCAGTGTTGGTTGAGGTGGCTTCGTACAGTACATCGCCTAGTTTCCCATCTTCAAGAGCACTCATAATCATAGACCATCCTATTCTATCTTTAACGCTGTTACTGTATGGATTAGCCCCTTCAAGCTTAGCCCAAACACTCCTATCCCCCGAAGAGAAAGACCGTAGTTTAACTAAAGGCGTCGGCCAGTCTTCATAGAGAAGCTCCAAAGTACTATCGTATACTCTAAGCCGTTTCCCCTCCGCCTTCTTCCAAACATTCAACTCATTTAAATCTACTTCTACACTTGGAATCTCCTCTTCGATCAGAACCTCGAAGCTCTTATACGGAAGCCTTGGGCCTTTAACTCCAGCTTTAATAACAGCCTCCAACGTTATAGGCCTCAAACCTGGTTGCAGACTTTTCACTTTAACTTTAGACGAATCCACTTGAAACACTGGAACTTTATCAACTGAAAGCGTCCTCAGAGCCTCTAAAACCTCATGCCCTTTTAAAACAACCATAGTCGTCTTTTCAACTACAATAAGCTCCTTTACACTTTTCTCATTAAGAATCCGCCTATATACGGCTAGTATCTCTTTTAAATCGACGTTTACAGGCTGCTTTACTTCGCTTATACCTACGTATGTAGTCTGAATGTTTGTCATAACACTGTTATATAAACAACACTATCCTAAAAACTTTTCGAAAATTTATTAAAGTTATAACGTCGTTATAGTGACGGAAACCCACTACTCTCATAATTGGTAGTAATGGAGATTTTACGAAATTTTAAAACCTTATGCAGAGCTCAGGGAAATATCGTCTGAGAAGTTAACCATGAGCTGACCCATTTCTTACGACATGCTTCAGAACGCATAAAAGCTTATTTACGCAACACGTCTTATGCGTATACAGCTTATCTCTAACCAGACGGCCGCAAATCATACAACGCAAATGCGTTCTCCAAATAGCTATTCTAAGACGCTCTTAAATTGGTCAAGTATAAGGTTAAGTATAAATACAAGCTTAACGCTGTAGTATTAACCAGCATGACCATAGATGAATCTATTATAACTAAAGCCATAGTTAAAGCGGCAGCCGACAAGTTTTCCAAATTGGCTGAGGTGGATGTCATAGTTGTAGGTGCTGGACCCGCGGGTCTCACAGCTGCGACCTACTTAGCCAAAAGCGGTTTAAGCACACTTATCATAGAGAGAAAACTGTCTTTCGGAGGGGGGATAGGCGGTGGAGGGATGCAATTTCCAGCAGTACTTGTGCAGAAACCCGCCGATAGCATACTTAAAGAGTTTAACT
>CALKCG010000134.1 GCA_938082915.1 uncultured archaeon
CATTTAAGACGTTTTCAGCCTCTTCTATAGTTAAACCATACTCGGAAATTAAGTAGTTAATCCACTTAACCTTATTTTCAGGGCTGAAGAAGATCCACCAAACCCTCTGAGCTACAAGAGTTCCAGCGAGCCCTATAGCCCTCTCCCAATCCGTCAAGTAATTTAATGCCTCATCTTTAGAATTGAACAGCTTCGCTTCAACTAAAAGACTAGCCAAATGCTCATCGGCTAAAGTTTTCAAGTACTGGTTGAACGACGCTAAAATGACTTTCTCCTCTAAATTTTTAGCTGTGAAATCATATCCCCATCCAGTAGCTCCAGTCCAAGCTTCAGACTCACCAGCCACTGGTACATTAAGCTTCTTACAGAACTCTATGAGTTTAGCCTCCGGGTCTTCAAACCTCTTTAAAGCCTCCATTAATAGTTGAGCGGCTTTAGCCTCTCTAAGATGTCCTTCAAGCCTGCCACCCATATTGGTTTCATAGACCTTGGTTGTTTTAACACCCATTTTAACAGCCTTAGCTCTCCCACGCATCTTAGCCAGTATTAGTGAAACCTCTTGGGAAACTGTAAACGTTATAGTATTATTTGTACCTATTCCAAGACTTTCAAGAATACTTGTTATATCGATAGCCGCCGGGTTACTACCTGCGACTTTAAAAACGATATTCGGTCTACCCCTTTCAACATCTTTCGACCAACCCCATAGGAGATATTCATCATACTTCATAAAGTACTCTTGAGTCGCCCTGTAGATCTTTAAAGCGTCTTCAATACTTCTATCGACGTCATCGGCCACATTCGGATTCAACTGGTAACTTATCATTCCATCTGAAAAATCCTTCAGGTAGAAAACTGGCCTGAAAACCTCCATATTAGGCCAAAGTGCCAACATTGTAGCTAACATAGCGAGTTCATCTTGACGATCGTCTATATTCTTCAAATACTCCGGGTTTCTCCTAAGGTAGTCTTCGAGTTTACTCCATAAGCTTGGGTCGTCTCTATAGGCTATAGCCGCCAAAACGGGGTTTGTTGAAACCTGAACATAGCCTAATCTTCTAAGCCATCTAAGCCCTAGAGCATAGTCGTTTCCAAACCTACACATGCCTTTTCTAGACATGACGTAGTATACGTTGCTTTGAATCTCCTCTTTTAAAGCATCTAGAAAACTCAGAGTAACTCTATGGTCTTCAAGCTTTCTCTCAACGTTTTCACCCATAACGGCAACCATGCTTTTTTTACCTCTAGGATCTCCTTGCATAACCTTCTTCATATCCTCAATTTTCATTCTGACAACTGCTTTAGCTACTTCAGGATTTCCATATTCTTCACATTCAACAGACTCCCAGACGGCTAACGTATTCCTTATGATCTTCAACGTATCTTCAACGTCTCTATCAGTGAAGCTGACCCAATCCTTCTCTAAACCGAATAGGTTTATTGCTATTTCAAGGAGGACATCATATGCTCGTCCCCTTTGAATAATGGTACTCTCCTTCTCCTTTTCAATCCAACTATGCTCCATAAACACCAGGTTCAACCGTCTAACTATGGAGCCGACAACATCAGCCAATCTGCCGATTAAATCTGGGTTTAACAGGCTATCGGCGGCCAGCTGAGGATAACCCATCATTGCAGTTTTAACGACATGATCAACATAATCTAGGCTTTCACAGGGATGTTGTAGCTCCTTAGGTTTGGCTGAAGATAAAACCTCATACGCATTCAAAGACATCACAACTACTTAATAGTAAAGGAAACACGTAAAAACTTTAAGGAGAACATTTTATGTTTATATCCTTCTTACGCTAGAATTCTAAATCAACATGGATCTAATACGGGTTGGATTCATAGGGGCCGGAAGTATGGCTAATATGGTCCATTATCCATCGTTAGCCAGCTTTAAAGACGTTGAAATAGCCGCTATATGTGACCTAGATGAGGAAAGGCTTAATAAGACCGCTGACCGCTACGGCGTCGAGCATCGATTTACAGACTATAGGCTTATGCTTGAAAAAGTGCCTCTAGACGTCGTGTACGCTATTATGGCTCCAATACCAACCGGCCACTACGTAAATGCAGAGCCTTTGACCAGTATCGTTATCAACTGTCTTAAACGTGGACTACATGTCTTCATAGAGAAGCCTCCTGGAGTATCTTCTGAAGAGACAAGGAAAATGGCCGATACAGCTGAGAAATACGGCTGTAAAACAATGGTTGGCTTTAACAGGAGGTTTATACCTGTTTTTAGAGAAGCCAAACGTATGGTTGAAGAAAACGGCCCCATAACGCACTGTATGGCAGTATTCCATAAAAATATGATAGGTCAACCAGAACCCTGGGGTCGTGTAAGCCATCTAGTGGCTGATGTGATACACGCCGTTGACGCTTTAAGATTTATGGGTGGGGAAGCGGAGGAAGTCACGGCTTACATTTACAACTTCTACGCAGACTACATGAATAGTTTCAACGCCCTTATAAGGTTTAAGAATGGATGCATAGGTCATCTATGCTCAAACTACTCTTCAGGTGGACGTATACATTATTTTGAGATGCATTCTAAAGCCTTATACGCATTCGTCAACCTACCCTTTGAACCTGAGAAACAGGAAGCGTTGATACTTAGAAGTGGAAGATCGTATGGCGAAGCAGAGGTTTTAAGAAACTTAGAATTAGTAGGAGGATATAGAGACTTCCACGTAATATACGGCTATCTTCAGGAGAATAGGCACTTCATAGATTGCATTAGGAAAGATGAGATTCCTGAGACAAATTTTAAAGACGCCGTTAAAACTATGAAACTTGTAGAGCGTATAAACTCTTTCAGATAAGAGGGGTTCGCTATGAATATGGTAGTCTTCGCTAAGATGTTTCAGAAGCTTCCACTACCGGAGTTCGCCGGTATTATGGCTGATATCGGTTTTGAAGGTGTAGATTTAACTGTTAGACCTGGAGGCTACATAGCCCCCGAGGAAGTTGAGGAGAAGCTTCCAGAGGCCGTTGATATACTGAAATCTGAAGGGTTATCTATTCCAATGATAACCACATCGATAGTAGATGTGAATGAGCCTTATGCTGAGGAAATTTTTAAAACGGCGTCGGAATGCGGTGTAAAGTACTTGAAGCTAGGATACTGGCCTTACGAAGGATTCGGAAAATTGAATGCTCAAATAGAGAATGCTCGTAAAAGTTTAAGAGAAATTGAAAAGCTCAGTCGAAAGTACGGCATCAATGCAGCCATACATACACACTCGGGGATGTTCCTAACAGCCGAGCCAGCGGTTGTTCTGGAAATCCTCAGAGACTTCAATCCAGACTTCGTAGGAGCTTACATAGACCCAGGTCACATGGTTGTTGAAGGCGGGTTGGCCGGATGGCTTATGGGTATGGATATGTTAAGCAGTAGAATACGCATGGTTGCTGTGAAGGACTTCGCTTGGGTTAGGAGGGGTGGTTCATGGAAGGTTGAAGTAGTTCCGCTGGGCAAAGGATTAGTTCCGTGGAGGAAGGTCTTTGAAATACTCAAGCATATAGATTTTAAAGGTCCAGTATCGATACACTGCGAATACGAGGGAGTGCCTCTTAAGAGGATAATAGAGCAGGCTGGGAGAGATTTAAACTACGTAAGGGATATTATCAGCTCTATTTAAATATTCAAATTTCACCGATGGATTCGTCTTCATCCAGTGCAAGTCTCATGACATCTGGCTCCGGCGGCATCAGGTTTAGAAATTGCTCAGCGGTTTGTCTCGGCTCTCCACTTCCAACTATGTATCTTCCAACTACTATTATATCTACTCCGTTTTTCAAGGCGTCGACGGCGGAAGTCGGCGTAATTCCCCCTGCAACTGCTACGAGAGTTTTAAAACGGCTTTTGATCTCAGATATTTCGCTCCATTTAAATTCAACTGATTTACCAGACTCTACCGTTACCCTTTCAACATCAGCACTTACATGCAGAAGCACTACGTCAGGTTTATACGCTAATGTTTCGATTTTAGCTATTGGATTTAAAACTTCTATCGTATCTAAGATCGAGTAAACTCCCTGCTTCCGAGCTTCAAGTATGGCTTTATCAATCGTAGCCTTAGACGCAGCAGCAAGTATGCAGACCGCATCAGCAGTGGCATCCGCGGCTTCTTTAACTTCAACTCTACCAACATCCATAGTTTTCAAATCTGCGACTATAAACGCATCTCTCCAAATCTCCCTTATTTTTCCAACAACTCCAACGCCATGGGCTTTTATGAGAGGAGTACCAGCTTCAATAATCACTCTTTCACTTTTAGGCAACTGCTTAACTATTTCTAAAGTCTTCTCAAGGTTGCTTAAGTCTAATGCGACTTGTAAGTATGGTGGACTCCAAAGCCTTTTAACCCTAAAGCCCATAATCGGGTGAACCGCTCTATCCTTCTCTTTAAGAACCTTCTCAACAGTTGGATATCCCTTCAACGCTCTTCTAACGGCAAGCTTTGTAGCAGCATAATTAAACTGATAGATTCTCCTGTAGTCTCTAGCTCTAGGATGTACGAAGACTGAAACAATTATTACCCAATCTTCACATTTATCTCTTGGAATAACCCCCTCTTCAACTGCATCGGCTATAGCTTTAGCAACAGCCGCTTGAACTGGGCCGAAAACCCTCTCAGAATCCTCCATACTTTTAACCGTGACCTTAGGAATCATCAGAGTGCTTGGCTTAACGGGTAGATTGGGCCTCAGTATGGCGAGCATAGCCGTGTGACCAGCAGAGGGATTGGATAAAGCGTTTACAAATGCTAAGCCAGCCGGTCCATTCTTCTCCCCAACTACTACTTCCACATGTGCAACTTCATAGCCTAAACCTATTAAAGCCTCTCCTACGTAAAAGCTCTCGCCCATTTTACCACGTAATATGTGTAATCGTTGGAATAATTAAAACTTTTGAATGAAACCGTTTAAAATAGTCGGTGGATAAACATCGGTTGGAGATACATCGATTAAAACTATATTCAAACCAGTGAAACGTTTATTAGTGTTTTCGGTCTACTCTATACTTGCGATTCTATATGTCTACGGAGTTGCTTATACCAGGTGCTACAACCATCGGTTTGGTGTTTAAAGATGGAGTTATCTTAGCTTCTGAAAAACGCTACACTTACGGCCGTTATGTTTTAAGTAAAGCCGTTAAGAAGGTCTTTAAAGTATCCGATAGAATTGGTGTAGCATGTGCAGGATTAGTTTCAGATATGCAATCTATAGTTCAGCTCATAACGGCTAATATGAGGCTTCATGAGCTGGATACCGGTAGACCATGTACGGTTAGAGCTCTTGCAAAACTCACATCTCAGATTCTATTCTACAGGAGGCTTTTCCCACTTTTAACACAGACTTTAGTCGCTGGTGTAGATGAAGAGGGTGCAAGCCTCTACATTTTAGACCCGCTAGGCTCAATAGTAAAAGACGAGTATGCAGTCGTAGGGTCTGGAGCTGAGATATCTCTAGGCGTTTTAGAGGCTGAGTATAGACCAGCTATGCCACTTGATGATTCTAAAAACCTAGTTGTTAAAAGCATGCGGGCGGCCATGGCTAGAGATGCTACAAGCGGAGACGGTATAGACGTATTAATCATAACTAGTGAAAAGTCTTGGGAAGAATCGCTACTAGTAAAATAAAAATAAAAATTAAAAATTTTATTTTTAAATTGTGTTTCAAACAAGCGTGGTTGTACTAGGCTTAGATTTAGCTGGCGTTGAAAGTAGACCGACCGGCTTCTGCGTGTTACGGGATGATTTAACTGTTGAAACCGGACTCATATATACGGATGAAGAAATAATAGAGCTTATTTTAACGTATAAACCCTTTGTAGCCGCTATAGATGCGCCTTTGTTTCTTCCAAAAGGCCGGGCCTCGTTAGAAGACCGAAGCGGACCACACTTGAGAAAATGCGACAGGATCCTACTGAATAGCGGTATAAAATTTTTCCCAATAACGTTAGGCCCTATGAGGAAGCTCACATCTAGGGGTATATCGCTTAAGAATAGGCTTGATGCTCTCGGCTTTGAAGTTATCGAAGTGTACCCTGGTGGAGCGCAAGATATTCTTGGAATATCGAGGGGGAAATACAATTTAGAAGGGTTAAAAAACGGCCTTGTTGTACTTGGTTTGAAGGGATTGAAGGATAATTTATCGATACATGAGCTTGATGCGGCTACTGCAGCTTACGTAGGATATCTCTACCATATAGGTGAATACTTAGCTCTCGGAGATTCGTCTGAAGGATATATGATCATGCCTAAATCTGAAAAATTCAAACTCTACTAGGGAGAATAGTTAAGTTGTAAGAGTTCTTAAATCTACTTGAACTCATGTCTATAACCCTTCCTTTAAAGAGAAGGTTTAAACTCTCCATAGCTCTACCAGCGTCAATACTCAGTGAAGCTGGAAATCTAAGGGATAAGACTATTAAAGCCGGGTTTATAGGTAGAGCCCTGGCGGTATTCAGAGTTGAAGAAGTCATAATTTACAGAGATCTCTACGGTTTAAAAGACCAAGAGAGGAATGCATCTCTCATATCGTCCTTACTATCATATATGGAGACCCCTCAGTATTTACGCGTCAAAATCTTCCCTATGGAGAGGAATCTACTATATGCTGGACTACTTCCACCTTTAAGAACACCACACCACCCCATCATTGCCAAGGCGGAAGAAGTTGCAGACGGTGAATTTAGAGAAGGCTTAGTAGTATCCTGCGATGGTAATTTAAGCTTCGTAGACGTGGGACTGGATAAACTGGTTAAAATCCCTAGTAGACTTAAACCTGGTTTAAGAGTTACTGTTAAAGTCTTCAAAAGAGCTGATGAACTGACTGGCGAATTAGTCTCTAAAAAAGACGTCCCAGTCTACTGGGGATACAGAGTTTTAAATATCAATCGTTCCCTCGGAGGTGTTCTCAACATGTATAAAAGTGCTTTTAGAATCGCCACTTCAAAATATGGACTACCCATAACAGAAGTCTATAGGGACTTGACTATACGTCTCGCAAACAGTACACACACCTTAGTCTTATTCGGTTCTCCTAGGGAGGGACTGGCGGAAATACTGCTTAGAGAAGGATTAAACCTTCAAGAGCATGTAGATTTAACCGTAAACTTCATCCCCCATCAAGGTTCTGTAACCGTTAGAACTGAAGAAGCCCTCTACGCAGTATTGGCGATATTGAATTTCCTAGCACCCTAAAAATGTTTCAATTCATCGATGTTTTCTCTTACTTTTTCAAAGGCCGCTATTATATCATCCATGTCTTCCCTCGAGCCCAATAAGACGTATTGGGGAAGCCATACACCTTCAACGTAGCAGGCTTTTTCAGCTTTGGGCAAATGAACCTTCGAATAATCGATGTTTTTCCCATAGAATGGACATGAGAGAGGACATTTAACGTAGTAGTTTATGTAAGGTTCTTTGTATAAAGGCCTACTGTAGCCTGGACTCAAGGGTATGCCTTCAGCCCTCAAAACCTCAGCGAACCTCGTCTTAGGTAAACCGTTGAAGGCTTCGGGGTCGTATCTCAAAATATATAGGTGGTATGCATTCCTAGTAACTCTCTCATCTCTCCTCATGGTTTTTAAACCATCGATTTTTGAAAACTTACTATCTAAGTATGAGGCATTCTCCATCCTAAGCTTAATGTGCTCATCATACCTGGAAAGTTGTACAAGCAGTATGGCTGCTTGAAACTCCGTCATCCTGTAGTTCCCACCAGGTAGATGATGTTCATACCATTCTCCACCGGGCAATCTACCGCAGTTGTGAAGACTCCAAGCTTTGACGTACAGGTCTCTATCATTTGTAACAATCATACCTCCTTCACCGCTAGTTATATTCTTACTAGATTGGAAGCTGAATGCTCCTAAATCCCCTATAGAGCCGACCCTTCTATTACGCCATTCAGATCCCCATGCTTGACAAGCATCTTCAATAATCCTAAGGTCGTATTTTCTAGCTATACGGGACAAATCATCCATATTAGCCGGCCTCCCACCGATGTGTACTGGTATTATGGCTTTAGTTCGCTCAGAAATATGCGCTTCAACGTCATTCGGGTCTAATGTGTAAGTATCGGGCTCAATATCGGCGAAGACAGGTATCGCATTAACGTCTAAAACGGCTGTAATAGTTGCCATGAAAGTGTAAGGTGGCACTATAACTTCATCTCCGCATCCAATCCCACATGCTTTAAGGGAAATTATTAGTGCAGCTGTACCGTTTGTAACGGCTATACCATACTTAGCATGCTGATACTCCGCAAAAGCCTTTTCAAACTTAAGTTTCTTCAATCCTCCTATACCCCAAACTCCACTTTCGAGAACCTCTTTCAAAGCTTCATATTCTCTTTCATCGAACACGGGCCACCTTGGAAATTGTTTCTTCCTAACCGGTTCTCCACCGTTAATGGCGAGTTTACCCATACATGACTTAAGACACGTTTCCTTATAAATAAGTATTTAACCGTCTACTCTGATATTGAAGACAGTAAGGTTAAAATACGTTAAGTAGTCTTCGGTAGATTTGAAAGATGATCTTA
>CALKCG010000135.1 GCA_938082915.1 uncultured archaeon
TACATACCACTTTACGTATTTATGTTGCTGATCCCCCTCCACTTATTGGGGAGCATTGTTTTCTACGTTCTAGTAATGGAAATAGCCGTCTTCACATCTTTCTACGCTTTCGGATACTATACAAGTATGCTTCAACAGGGATTCTGTGGTAGAAGCTGGTGTCTTCCAAACTTCTTCAGTGATCCCCCGCTTAACCTATGGTCTGTAAATACTGGCAGTATGCTCGGTCTATTCGTTATAACAATATTAATGCAAAGACGTTACATCTTAGACACTTTGAAAGCAGCCTTCGGTAAAACCGGCAAAACTCAAGAAGAACCTATCTCGTACAGAGCTTCATGGTTGATTCTATTGATCTCTTTCGCACTTCTAACTATGTTCTTCGTAGCCAGTGGCTTCAGCCCATGGGCTTCAATAGTTATGCCACTTGTGGGCATTATAACATGGTTTACCCTTGCTCAACTATGGGGTAGACTAGGCTTCATGGTTTCTCCAGACGAGACGATTGCACCAGGACCCACTAGGCTTCTACTATGGCCAACATTAAGCTGGCCAACTATAACTTCTCAAGACCTTGCATTAGTTCCATACATCACTGAGGCTTGGATAGGTCACCAATCAATCACCGGATGGGGCGGCTCATTATATGCAGTTTTAGGTTCATATAAGATGGCTAGCCTTACAAGGACAAATCCAAGAAACCTGCTAAAGATTGCGGTTATTTCACTCTTCATATCTATGTTTGTTACGAAGGTTGCTCAGGAGGTTCTTCTAAGTATAGTTGGAGCTTCAAAGTTTACATTTCCAACGATTAAGGCGACCGCTATAGATGTAGATAGATGGGGCTGTTTCTGGGGTAGACCAAGCCCCCGCCCCATAGTTGAAGCAACTCCATGGATATTAGTAGGCTTCATATTCATGATCGTAATGAGGTACTTGTACAGTAGATTTTTATGGTTGCCAGATCCATTAGCGTCGATAGTTGCATGGGATTGGGTAACTACTCTATGCGGTATATGGCTTCCAGCATTGGTCGCTTACGTTGCGAAATTTACCATTCTCAGAATAGGCGGCAGTAAGCTATATGAAGAACAAGTAGTTCCATTTGTTGGCGGCTTCATTATTGGAACAACACTGGAGATCTTTATAGCGGCTTTAACAAGCTACGCACTGTTCCCACCTCCAATTTAATATCGCGTTCCCACCTTTATTTTTTAGACTGGAGGTGTTTTAAGTGGATTCTAGGGAGCGGGTGTTGGCTGTTATAAACCATGAGGTCCCTGATCGTATCCCCACGGATATATGGGCTACTCCTGAGGTTTGGAATAAGCTTAAAGCCTACTTCGGTGAAAGTGTAGATATACTTGAGGCTTTACACATAGATGGTATTTTCGGAGTAGCACCTAAATACGTGGGTCCTCCGTTACCTTCCAACGATGAGGTGATTGTAGACTACTGGGGTATACGGTATAAGAAGGTTGATTATGGTCTAGGTGTTTATGAGGAGCCGGTCGGGCATCCGCTTGCCGAGGCTAGAACCATCGAGGATTTAGATAGGTATCATTGGCCTAAAGTAGATTGGTTCGACTTCCACAGTATGCGTGAAGCCGCTGAAAAACTACGTCAGGATAGGGTTGTTAAAGCAGGCTACATGGCCATATTCTACCAGCACTGTCTGCTTAGAGGTTTTAAAAACGCACTACTAGATCCTCTTATGAGACCTGAGTTTACAAGCTATCTGCTAGATAGAGTATTCGAGTTTATATACGAATTTCATCTACGTATGTTTCAAGCTTGCGACGGCCTAGTAGACGTTACAGAGGTGACGGATGACCTCGGTACTCAAAACGGCCCCATGATAAGTCTCAAGGTTTTCCGCAGATTCTACCGCTCATACATGCAGAAGTTTATAGATTTAGCACACAGCTTCGGAATTAAAGTCTTCCACCACGACGACGGGGCCATACGTATATTCATACCAGACCTTGTGGAAATGGGTATAGACATATTAAACCCCGTACAGTGGACATGCCCAGGTATGGACCTTAAAGAATTGAAGAGTGAATTCGGCGGACGGCTGTGTTTCCACGGAGCAATAGACAACCAGCGCATACTATCCTTCGCAACACCAGAGCAAGTTAGAGCGGAGGTCAGAAGATGCATAGACATACTAGCATCAGACGGGACGGGCTATATAGTGGCACCATGCCACAACATGCAACCAATAACACCAGTAGAAAACATAATAGCAATGTACGACGAAGCATACAAATACGGGTCGAAAATACTGAAGAAGTGGTAAGCTTGAGATCCTACATTAAAGAGGTGGATTTTAAAACTATAAAGCAACGCTTCAACGCGTTCTGGAAACGTGAGATTTTAGATAGTCCTTCAATGACATTAAAACAGGCTTCCACGTAGAATGTCGCTTTCACTCTGAAAGCCTCCTACTCCAGAACTATAATTCCAGGGTAGAAGTTGAAAAAAATAGAGGAATTTGCGGGGTTAAATTCGAGGAAAATCCCTATTCTTGGTTTGAAAGGCGGTATAAGACACTGCTACGCAGATATAACTAAAACGCGGGAATTACTAAACTTCCATCAGCCTAGAAGACGGACTGATTGAATTAGCCGGCTTGGCTGAAACCCACGACTGGAGAGACGTAGACCTCTTTGAAAAAAGCATTAAAGGAATTAAAGCATGCTGTGCCTTCAAGGTATCCGCCCTGAGAGGCTTTTGAAAAAAGCATTAAAGGAATTAAAGAAAAGCGTTTGCTGCTTAAGCCCGAAAGCGCGCTATCGAGCTACAAGAGAGTAAGGTTAAAATATTGTCTATAACGTGATGTATGTGGAGATGTCATGAAGCCTGAGCATGCTACTGCGGGCGTCAAGCTGAGCTATGGTGGTAAGTCCGTTGAACTCAAGGCCCTCGTGGACACCGGCGCCAGCAGAAGCGTTATCTCTAAGAGGCTTGCTGATAAGCTTGGTGCGCTCATACCATTGAAGGAGCCATATGAGCTTAGAACGGCTGATGAGGGGGGAAGATTGAAGATCGTAGGGAGGTGTATGGTGGACGTGGTTTTTCAAGGGGTTAAAGTCCCCGGCGGTGCAGTATTCGAGGTTGCTGAAAACCTTAGAAAAGACGTAGAACTCATCATAGGCAGACCAGAAGTAGACTCCTGGGACATCATATTCACACCGGAGGGACCGAAGCCTAGAAAAGTACCAATAGAGTTCGAAGTAATATAGCTAAGTGCAACGGCGGTTTAAATCCCTCAGCCTACGCCGCAGCTACACGCGCCCAAGCGCCTTGAAGAGCTGAGGAAGGTCTTCAACAGGATTGAGGTTTTCACGGTTGAAGACCCGAATGTCAAGCGCTACCTTCCTGGTAGGATGGTCTTCCTAGTTAGTGTTTACACACCTGAAGACCTTCTAAACCTGTATAATCAACTTGGCGGACTTGTTCAACGGCATCGGAGGATGGTTGGAGAAGCCTACGGCTCAGCGCACTTGAAGAAGCAATGTAGGGAGCATGGTCCATGCGTCAGACTCTTGGCACTCAGGATGCTCAGGTTTAGGCTTGTAGAGGATGGCCCAAGCAGCGTCCTCAAGTACGGGACTTGGAAGATGGGAGAGCTTAGACGGCCTTTGAAGGGGCTCGGTGGGAGAAGCATATACGAGGCTTATCGGCGGGCGGTTGAAGAGAACTTCAACCACAAGTTCTCAGCCGTCATACGCATCCTGAGGCAGGAGCTCTTCGATAAGGCCATAGTTTTTCATGGAGTCCGTTGAGGCTGCTAAGCAGCTTGGGGCATTACTGCAAAAAACACCATGGGATGGACGACGTGGCAGTCCTAGTCGGAAGGGGAAGTATAAGCATGGAGTATCAGGCTTCAGCCCCTACAGTTTAAGGAGAAGGTACACATCTTCGTCTGCACGAGCATAGGTGAGGATAGACTGAACATACCTACGGCGGATGTAGAAGTCTGGGTAGACTAGCCAAGCAACCCGAAGAAGTGGATACAGAGGTTTAGGAGGAACTTGAGGCAGCTAGGTGATGGGAAGCTCGCTAGAACATACACCTTGATAAGCCTGAGGACGCATGAGAAGAGAAAGCTTCTGAGCGTGAAGAGGTTTACGGTTTCACGCAGAGGCTTGTAGTGAAGACTTAGATTAAATCCATTCCCAAGGGGCAGAAGATAATATCTACGACGGTCCCATTCCGAGGCAACTGTCTAACCCGTAGACCTCCCTTTTAACAGATGTTGGAAAAGGAAAAAATAGGGGGATTTGCTGGAGACTTCTCTATACGTCCTAGGTTCAAACCCCTCCCGGTCTACTCCATCTACGCTTCAATTATTTCTGCTTTTTTAACCCAAGTTTCCCACCACTAGAATGCTTGATTCTGTGTTTTTATACCTCGTCGGATTGCTAATCTCACTAGCGCCCCCTCAGAGCAAGGGGAAGTCTTCAGAGATGTTTTGAGAATTGACAGTGAAGGAGAACCCTCAATTACTCCCTAATTTATCTGCTCCACCCATTCATCAAGCTTCACACCTTCACCAATATGTGTGATGCCAGCTCTACGGGCGATCTCGAGAAAACTGCGGAGCAGTTTTAACCGTTCCTCTCCTTTCACCCGGTTTGTCGCTAGTTTGACATACCAGACTGATAGACGTGCTACCTGTACGCGGAAACGGACCTCCTCGCTGTCGGCCAACTGCTCCGCTTCATCGAATAATTTTTCAGCCTCCTCTAGAAATTCATCATCTAAAAACGGAGAAGTCGGTGGATCAAAAATATGAACGTGAACCCCCTTTTCCTTAACCTTCCGATGTAGTAGTTCTATGTAGGCTCGAACGGCATATGCCGCCCTACCGTAGTAGCCGTTTAGAAAATCGTCGATATGCTTCTGCACATCTGTTTCTGGGTCCCAGAGAAGCTTCGCCAAAACGTAAGCTCTCAGCGGTGCCATCTCTCCGTTTCCACCTGGAGAATAGTTGCCCTGCTCAAACAAGCCTTTTACACCGTGTTTAACGAAAAACCTTACGTTCGATTGTAGTACTTCAAGGTTTGGGAATGGTTGAAGGTAATGGGCGAAGTTGGTCGTATAATCCCAGACGTATAGCGTTTGGGAAACTTGCTTCCAAGCTTCGATGTCTTCGCGGAAACTCTTATTCTCCTCCGACGGGCAGCTTTCCAACGGGTGGGAGAAGCAGCACTCGATGGAACAAAGCCTGATTATGACGTTTCTACGTGGACGTAGGGTTTTCGGAGGCTTACGGCTGTACTGGTAGGCGAGTGTTTCTACGCGGATATTCGGATAGTTGTGTTCAATAGACTCTGCGATCGTGTTGACGAACCTGATGAGCGACGCGGCTGGACTTCCCTCGGTCTCGTCGAATGCTTTACATTCTGGACACTGACACCACCTGCCTGTATCGTTCTGTGAAACATCGATGATGGTTGCATCGGGATGCTCTTTCAGCCATTCCCGTACTCGTTCAATCGCGATTTTAACAAGCTCGGGGTTAGATAGGCACCTTTGAACATAGCCGCTGACACGCTTTCCATCCACCATTGGCCAGAAGTCTGGATGTTGCTCACAGACCTCACGGGGTATTAGCTGGTCAAAACTGTGTACAAACGGATAGAATACGACCGCCCGTCCTCCGTGTTTCTCAGTCAATTGGTAATGGTGGCCATTCAACCTATGACGGGCGGCGAAATCGGCATCCCGTAGCATCTCAGTCCAGAAGACTTCTCGATACTCTAAAACTGGCTTCTGCATCTCATCCAAAAAGGGGACTTCAATGCGTGTCAATTTAGGTACGTATTCCACTTCAGAGGTAAACCAGCGGACGCCGAGCTTCTCCTCCAGTAGAGTGTAAACACCGTAAAGTGTTCCACGGGGCTTACCACCGACGATAATAAGGTAGCCGTTGAATGTTTTAAGCAGAAAGCCTTCTGAGCCGAGCTTAGCTAAGTCGACCTTTAATCCTAAGCTGTGTAGATGCTTGTTATCGCCGAGTAGGATTTCACAGTGCGTCATGGGTTGATCATCTGTAACGATGGGCAGCTTCACACCGCTAATACGCTCCAAGTATTTCTGTAGCTCTTCAGCGGCATAGCGTTCCGATGGTATCGCATCCGCAGGTATGATTATGCTATAGGGGCTTTTACCACCATCCACCAATATGGTCGGCTTCGCCGCAGTGAACATATTCTAGAGTTATGATTCTAACGATAAAAGCCTTACGAGTTCTATGGGAGTTCAACAGGAAAGGGGTAGGAATGAAAAATGTAAATCGCTTAAACTGTACGGGAATTGTGATGTAGAAAATGAAGGAGGTTAAAAGTGGCCGTTATTAGAACAGGATAGGTTTCCGGCGAACATATGTCGGCTTATAAGGCTAATCAGTATATGGAACTCATTGCCGTGTGCGGGAGGACAGAAGAGTCAGCGGAGAGAAAAACTGAAAGAGTATGGTTATTCGGCGAAGATTTGCACCGATTTAGAAGAGATTCTTGAAAAAGAGGATATTGATACTCTCTCCATTTGTACTCCCAATAACCTGCATCCAGAAGAAACGATTATTGCAGCTGAGCATAAGAAATATGCCTTGATTGAAAAGCCTGTTGCACTTAACGAAGAATACTTAAACAGGATGATTGAAGCGGTGGATAGGAATAAAGTAAAGACTCTCGTCAGCTTCGTCTTACACTGGAATCCGCTTCTCATGACGATCGATAAGCTTTTGCAAGACGATGCTATCAGCGAAATCTACTACGGAGAGGTCGATTATTTCCATGGAACCGGCCCATGGTATAAACAGTACAACGTGAATGTCGACATGGGGTTAAAGTGTAGATGGGTAGTCGTATCACTACCAGTACACGGTGTATACGCTGGGTTTTTAAGCTTAATATTTTCATAATCGATAATTTTCATGCGTCAAATCATACATTTTTCGCTTAAAAACGCCATTTTGTCTTGCATGTTTGCTATTGATCCTGGAGATTCACTATTAATGAATCGATTTGAGAGACCTTAGCCGCTATAGTATTGTCTTTTTCCCCAGCATCAACGTATGGCGCATAATTTCCCCCAGTGAGCCATCTAAGAGCGCTATGATAGCAACTCCAAGCGTAATTGCCATGCTTCTACTTACAACCTTCCCCTTAACTTTCTTCCCACTCATTTAACGACCTCCACCTACCTTTTAAAACCGCATGGATTAAAGCTAGTTCAAAGTGAGAATATGTAGCATTTTAGGTTTGTCTTAAATTTTTATAATCATCGGTTTTCAGAGAGTTTCTCTATTATCGATTTAAGCTTTTGAATTAGCTCCTTAAGTAGGTTTTCATCGTCCAACCATTCTCTTACGTGTATTATCCTCAGTTTAACATACGCTAGGTCTCCCTTGTTGAATGCATGCTTAATCTCATATTCCGTCGCTGTAAGATGGGCTTCATAAATGGTCTTTGAATGACAATTGACGACTGTCATGTCGTCGATTACTACTCCTTTCTTCTTCAATTCGCTTATCTCAACGACTTCATGCACCATTAGAAACTCGCTACGTAAAACTTCCTCCAGTGTTATTCTATCACCGCTGACAGTTTTACCAGTCATGTGTCTCTTTAAAAGAGAGGGTATCAGACATAAGGAAACACTCACGTCATAATACGCATGGAAGATATTTAACGCTTCTTATTCTACAGACACTGTATCAAGTGGAACCTATGTCTGACATTGGGAGTTTGGAGTTATATGAAAATTTAAATGTAGGCTGGGTTTACATAAGAATGGGGGGTATGTCGGAAATCGAAAAGAAAATTGATGAATGTATAGAAGAGTTAAACCAGTATAGGTTTTTCTCGGTTGAAGCTGAAATGGCGATAAAAAGCTTTGAAGATCTTAAAAAGCAGATGAAAAACCTGTCTAGGGAAAACATCGATGATATTATAAGAGGGGTGGAAGAAGGATACCGGGCAAGCCTACCCTATTCAGGCTTCATCCCCACGACCGTGGCAAACTTAAAATTCATTAAAGAGTGGCTTGAGAAGAAGAAGGAAGAACTATAGCTTTCAGGTACACTCCCATTTTTATTTCATTGAGACTTTATATTCGATGAATCAATATTAGGTTTTCCCGGGTCTCTATTCAACAGGTAGCCACTACTAATATATCTGTCTCCGGAATCCGGCAGTATAACGACTATAGTCTTCCCTTTCCCCAATTCTCTGGCCTTTCTAACCGCGACGTGCATTGCAGCTCCTGAAGATATACCGACGAAAAGCCCCTCTTCTCTCATAAGTCGCCTAGTCATTTCAACCGCTTCTTTAAGGCTTACGTTGACTTTTTCATCTACGACCGACGCGTCGAATATTGGAGGAGTATACTCTTTCAAGTTTGCTAAGCCTAGGATCTTCTCCCCCTCCATAGGCTCTACCGCTACTACTCTAATACTTGGATTGAATTCTTTCAATCTTCTCCCGACTCCAACGACCGTCCCGGTTGTTCCAATACCAGCAACCAACATATCTACTTTGCCATCAGTCTGATCAATTATCTCCCGTCCAGTAGTTTCATAATGTGTCAACGGATTTAAAGTGCTATTAAACTGACCCAGTAGAATGTACTTTCCAGGGTTTTCTTCAACTATTCTCCGCGCAACCTCAATGGCTTCAACTTCGTCTTTAGTAAGTATTATCTCTGTGCCGAATGCCTTCACCATGGCCTTCCTCTCTTCGCCAACGTACTCAGGCATTACTATTAGAGCATTATAGCCTTTAACAGAAGCGATCATAGCTAAAGCTATCCCAGTATTGCCGGAGGTGGCTTCAACAATTGTCACGCCTTTAGTCAGCCTCCCCTCTTTCTCCAGTTTCTCAACCATATACTTCACCATTCTGTCTTTGATCGACCCAGCGGGGTTAAACTTCTCCAACTTCGCTAAAATGGATGCATCGTCTCCCCCAGTCAACTTGTTTATCCTCACCATTGGCGTATTTCCGATCAAATCTAAAACGCTATCTGCAATCTTCAAGATCCCCACCTCAATGGTCTACTATGATCCATTCAATCACTTGCAGCAATCTTATAATCTAATGGGGTAAATATTAGTCTTACCGATTTAACATACAATAGCTCGTACTTTAAAAAGCTACATGCTTATAAGGTTAGCTTCCAGAAAGTTTTAAAGGGCGTTGTCTTCTTTGAAAATCGACGTACACGTTCACACGGCTTACTCAGACGGGCGTGGAACTGTTAGAGAGATTCTTAAAATCGCTAAGTTTAAAGGCTTAGATGGATTAGCTGTAACAGACCACGATTGTTTTAAAGGATATTCTGAAGCTAGACTTTACAGTAGCGGTTTACTCGTAATACCTGGGTATGAGGTTCATACGGATGCAGGGCATGTGCTCGTACTAGGATTGGGACTCCTACCTTCTGAAACGAGACGTATACGTTATGAAGAGCTTATAGAATGGGTTAGATGTATGGGCGGGTTGACGGTTCTAGCGCATCCAGCCGCTGGAATAATCAAATTAAACAGGTGGATACGCTGTAAGCCAGATGCAGTTGAAGTATTAAACGCTCTATATCCATTACATGGATACTTTATCTATAAGGGGTTGAACGTTGCTTCGAAACTCGGTGTTCCAGCCGTAGGCGGAAGTGACGCCCACTACCCTCAGAATGTCGGAGACGCTTACACGATTGTTGAATCGGATAATCCAAGCTTGGATGATTTTATGGAATATTTTAGAAGAGGGGACGTGTACTTCAGCGGAAGGCTATCACCTTTATCGTCGAGGCTTAAAGTCGGTTTGGGATACATTATTTCCATGATGGGGGCTACGTTGAAAAACGTTAAAACTATTCATGTGGATAAAAAGAAGGGGTTTATAGGACGTTTATGCTTTCCATAGGCCGTGGATGTTACAGTATTCTCTGGCTTGGATTTTATCCGCTTTTACTTCGAAATCCGCCTCAGGTTTATCGCCGGGTTTGAGAAACTTCCTATGCGTTGCACCCTCAACGATTACCTCTATCCACTCTATGTAGTGTTTCTCCTCCATCGGATGTGGGGTTGAGCCAACTTTAATCCTCACGCCTTTCTCAGTTTTCTCTATTACGGGTACGTGTTTCTCCATACCTACATCCTCCGTCTTCTCTTTGAGCAACTCCATAGGTCGTCCACAGCAAACCAATTGTCCGACGCCGGCATGGAGAACCTCAACGATGTTTCCGCAGATGTTACACCTATATATTTGACTCCGCTCCGTCACATCGTCACCCTCTAGTACTCTTCGCATTTAACTTGGTAGAAGCTTTTCTCATGGTCGCAGGATGGGCATTTCTCCGGCGGCTCTCTACCGAAATGTACGTATCCACATTCTCTGCAAACCCACCATACTGCTTTATCCTTCTTAAACACCGTGTCACCTTCAACTTCTTTAAGTAGTTTCCTAAATCTCTCTTCATGGTGTTGCTCAGCAACAGCAATAGCCCTCAGTCTTATAGCGATCTCGTGGAGGCCTTCCCTTTCAGCGGCTGCGGCAAACTCTGGATACATTTTGGTGTGTTCGTAGTTTTCACCTGCTATTGCAGCCTTCAGGTTTTCAGTAGTAGAGCCTAAAGTTGTTGGGACAGTTGCTTCGACTTTCAATTCTTCAAGTTTTCCTCCGCTTTTCCCGATAAGCTCGTTGATCAATTTAAATAGTACACTGGCATGTTCTCTTTCGTTTTCCGCGGTTATGAGGAAGACTTCAGCGATTTGTTCGAAGCCTTCTCTCCTAGCGGTTTTCGCGTAGAATGTGTACCTGTTTCTCGCTTGGCTTTCACCGACGAAAGCCTTAGCCAGGTTCACTATTGTTTCCTGCATAGGAAAACCTCCAAGTTTACATAGCGTCGATTAACCGTTTAAACATTACTATTCAACGCTTATCTCTAAGAGCTTAAATTTGGTTTATAAAGGGGGGTTTCCCTACTTCCAGTAAACTTTAGAAAACGTTATTCAGCTTATAGAGGCTGGAAGATTCAAAATATTTATGTAGTCGGAGGGGGAGACTATAAGGGCGAGTTGGCTTGAATATTTCAGATTTAAAACCCGGTATGAGGAATATAAGCCTTAAAGCCAGAATCATCGATGTCTCAGAGCCTAGGACTGTTGAAACAAGAATGGGGGCTGCTAGAGTTGCCGATGCGACTATTCAGGATGAAACTGGAACAGTTAAAATGAGCCTTTGGGATGATCAGATAGAACGTTTCTCCGTAGGCGATGTAATAACCATAAGCAATGGATATACGAGTACATTCCGCGGTGAAATACGGGTTAACGTAG
This sequence comes from uncultured archaeon, assembly GCA_938082915.1. Classification (GTDB taxonomy): domain Archaea; phylum Thermoproteota; class CALKCG01; order B24; family B24; genus DTBU01. The sequence continues at coordinate 11,354 of CALKCG010000135.1, forward strand.
GAAGATATGGGAAAATCTCCAAGGTCAAACAGTAGAAAAGCAGGATGAAGTACCTGTTTCAACGATTGAAAGCAAATACGATGCCTGGCATCTAGTAGACACTATAAGAGTTTAATTGGCTTTCCTTTAAACGTATTTCGGCTTCTCCCAGAATAAACAGCCCTCCCCTTTCTCCCCGGTTTCAGAATCCTCTACGACTATGCAGACCCGACTGTAATCTAGGTTTGACCATTGCTCCGGTAGAGATGTTTGAATTAAATAGCCAAATATAACCTGGTCTTCACCAGCTGCCTCTTCCACCTTGTTTAAGGCGAGGATTTTCACGGGATAACCGTCGATTGTGGCCATTACGTCTTTTTTGTCAACCTCGGCGCAATATCGATCACTTTTAAAGACCTCAATTCTTCTCTAGACGGAGGGAATTTAATTCCGAGGCGTTGTGAAAACTCTTTAACCCTTCTAAGGCTCATAGGTCGGAAGTATATCTGCATAGATGGTGTTGCTCCCTGAGGCATCCATGCGTTGATAGCGTAAACTTCAAGCCCGTCGATACGCGCATCGATCTCCACGTCGTGATAGGCTAAGACGTTCCAAGCCCAATATTCAAGGTTTTTCACCGCGTAGTCTTTACATATGTACATGGCGATGTAAGTCCTTCATCGACTTTAAAACGGTATTTCCCCTCAGTGTCGGTAAACGTTTGATATATTGTTTCAAATCGCTTGTTCTTAATTTCCACAGTAGCTCCTTCAATTGGATTGCCTTCGAAATCCTTCACATTTCCATATATTTCAACCAATTAAACCACTCTATCAAACGGTTAAACATTGTATTAATCTTTAAGTTATCACTTTGAAATAGTAGATTGTTCTTTCTCTAATCCAACAGATTAACATTTGTTATGGAAAACCAAAAATAAGAGATTTAAGGGAGGATAAAAATGGCCGTTTATTCCCTTTCGATTTTAATTACATATGCATGCTCACAGGGCTTCTCATTGGGCATCTTAACTTTGAGGCCCTCTTTACTCTGCGACCATTTTAGCTCCCCATCGATCCCAAGCATTGATACGGAGTGCACCTCCCTAGGATACAGTCTTCGCAGCGATTTAATCGTTATTTCCCTCCCTTCTCCAGGCCAACCTAGCAATATAGCGTATAGCACATTGTTTTTAACCGTGAACCTTATGTCTTCAGGCGTATAAAAGACTTCCTCGCTCTCTGTGAATGCGCCTCTCAACCTCATTTTAGTTGGTCCTTCACCATATACTACCCATGGTGAGGTGCCGTAGATAGCTTCACCATTAAGTTTTAACCATTCGCCCATTTCGAGAAGTCTCTGCTTTGCTTGTTCAGGGATTTCCCCACTTGCCTTCGGTCCCACATTGAGTAACAGATAACCGTTTTTGCTAACGTTATCAATCAGATAATGGATGAGCCATGTTGTTGACTTATACTCTATCCCATAAACGTAGGACCAGCGTCCACCAATCGCTATATCTGTATCAGTTATCCACCTATGGTAGGTTAGCTCACTTTCTCTCCCTAGCTCATAATCTACGATGCCGAATCCCGGGGGAACACCGTGACCTTTATAACATATTGTACCCTCCATATTCCATTCTGAGGCTTTATTAAAGTAGTATGCGATAATCTCCCTTTTATACTTCTCTTGAATGTAATCAAGTCCAAAGTCAAACCATATGAGGTCAGGCTTGTATTTATCTATTACTTCTCGGATTTTCTCCTTCCATTTCTCAAGGAACTCTTCATTCGGCGGCTCCTGATCCTCCCATTCAAGGTCTAAGGTTGCATCTTGATCGTGGATCGGACCATAAAGTCCGGAGTATTTTGGGTCTGAAACGTCGAACTCCTTCTTCCAGTGCGGGTAAAACCACCAGTTTTCAGCGTGATGGAAAGCAACCATGAATTTCATTCCCCGCTTTCTTATGGCTTTTTCAAGTTCTCCAACGACATCCCTTTGAGGCCCCATGCGAGCGGCATTCCATTCATTAACATCACTATCCCACATTGAAAAACCGTCATGATGCTCCGCAACTGGACCAGCAAATCTAGCGCCAGCGGCCTTAAATAGCTCCGCCCATTCCTCAGGATCGAACTTCTCCGCCTTAAACATCGGGATAAAATCCTTATAGCCGAATTTTGAGGGATGCCCATAATGCTGAACATGATACTCGTACTGTTGCGTCCCCTCCCTATACATGTTATATGGATACCATGTGCCATTGGGTCCGCAGGCTGGCACTGAATACACCCCCCAATGCGTGTAGATGCCGATTTTCCCCTCATCAAGCCATCTTGGAACTGGATGAAGCCTAAGTGAATTCCAATAAGGCTCATAAATCTCCCTATTCACTTCCTCCACCTCATAGAATTCACTTATTAATAAGAAGTCTTATAGCATTTGCTAAACTTGATTGATATAGGAAAAAGAAATACTTTATGTAAAACTAAAATTAACAATGGTTTTTAATTCGAGTGCTTATTGATGCGTCGCATATTAACTTTTGCTCTTTTGAAAATTTCTATGGTTTTTCCTTCAAGTGATAGGAAGATATACACATTTGCCCTCAGAGCACACCATGACCACGATTCTTCCTTCAGCCTTAAGGTCTGTCATTCCGCCAGCATAGTACGAATCGAAAATGAAAATTATCCTTGAAGCCGGAAAATATCGTTGCAGGCCCCTCCATCACAAGATTAAAGGTATCGTGGAAACTCAACATTTTCCTTCAATGTCGGCTACGTTTCCGCCGTTTAGTCGAGGTTGTCGACCTTATGATAGCCGTGACAACTATAAGCATTAGTACTCCGAATAGTATTAAAAGCAACTCTGGTTGTACGACAGTTAACGTGTATACAACTGTTTCCGATAAATCGCCGCTACTCCCAATTATAACTATCTTGTAGATTCCGGTCGGCGTTGACGAGGACACAGTTACCGTTATAGTGCTTGTAAATGTAGGGACCCCGGAGCTTGGGTTAAAGGATACTGAAAATCCACTGGGTGTTTCCAATGCCGAAAGGAAAACCGTTTCAGCCGAGCCCTCCACAAGCGTCACCGTAATAGTTGTCGACCCGCTGCCTCCAGACACTATTATGCTACTGCTTGGTGAAATTGAAATAGTGAATATGAAGAATCTGGTGAAAACCGCTGTTTCCTCAGTAGGCTGTTCAACCTTTATCATAATCGGGTTTACTACGTCAGAGTATGAACCCACCCAGCCGTTGAATGTATAGCCTGGAGAGGGGGATGCAGATATCGTTACGACACTCCCCTCATCATACCAATATGAACCTTCAGGTGGATTCAGAGTTCCAGCATCGGCTGGATCAACTTGCAATAGAAGCTGATACTGCGTTTTGTAGATGGCTACTATGGATCCGCCTTCAACTGGAACCGTTATGGTTCCATTTCTCATATTCGATAAGCCGCTTGACGACGTCCAAACATATCTTTTACCGTACCAGGCACCTATGGGATCTGTCCATGAGAAGCTGATGCTGGAGCCAACAGCACGGATAATGTTTACTGGGAGTTGACTGTACGTAAAGCCCATTCCATCGACTGTTAGAACGGTCTCCGACGCATCCGAACTCAGCCCAATTGCGGAAAACGTTATAGTAGCCGTATCCATGGAGGAGGAATATTTCAAGTAAAACGTGTGTAAGACGTCTGCTATCAAGTTTACGGCGAGGTTTAACGATTCTCCAACCCTATTCACGAATATCGGATTGCTCCAGTTGTAGTTTTCATCCATCCATACGCATGTTAAATCTCCATCTAAATCAAACGTAGTATCGTAGGCTAGGAGGAGAGTAGCATCGTAGGCTGAAATTGTTTCTAAAGCACCGTCAAACTTTAGGTAGACGTTAAAATCATCATAGTAGCTGTTTGTTCTACTGTTGACGTATGTCTCGTAGTCGCTATGATGTCTCTCACCACCCCAGTCTGTGTTTGAACCCATTACGTGGCTGAAAACCGCCACGTCAGATATATAATGTGTCATAGCACCCAGCCTCATAGAAGCATTAGCCCAGTCGCCAGTCTTAACATAAACAAGAGCCATCATGTACTCTTCTTGAGCTCTAACAGCAGATGCATCATCTTGCAGAGAGCCGTCTACACGATAGTATACGTGGTGTTTAGACGTATCTCCAATTCCATACGGTGGATTGGGATTATCAGGCAACTCGGTACCGTAGAGAAACCATGCGAGATTGGCGATGATAAACTGCTTCTCCTCGAGTGGAAGCCAGTCGAGTGCGTGCTCCGCAATCCAATCGTGAGTCCCATACTTTGGACTATGCGGGTCTAAACTGAAGCCACCGTTACTCCAAGAATCACAACGTACCACAAGTGGAGAGAGAAGCAACGTAAAGCAGAGCATCAAAGCGAACTTTAACTTGAACCTCACTCAAATCACTGGGGAAATAGTTGAGTAAACATTTTTTAAAGTTGTTAAACAAAGAATGGTTGGAAAAATTCCAAGCGACACTACATAGCTTGGAGGAGTATTACGTCTTTAAGTATAAAAGAGCATAGACCCTACATGACTACCCCATTAATTTAAACATAGATCTGTGCAAGCTATATTGGTGTTTAGCGGCATTAAGAAGCAAAGCGAAGTCTTCACATGCACCTGTATTAGGCTGGGCAATTATCGAAAGGTTGGGCTTCTCCTATAGGGAAATAAATGTGGGGAATTTGTTTTAACGTGGGTATGCAATGAATGCTCCAATTCCAGCTATTAATGCATTTAATGCGGCTCCAAGCATGAATCCACCAGTGAATGGCACAGCCCTCTCTTCGTATAATCTGCTTCCCCCGATCCTCAGTATAAACCACTTTATAATACTGCAGATAAGTGCTGCCATCCATATTCCGTGGAGTCCACCTATCCAGTCCCAAGCGATTATGCTCATAAGCGGGTCTGGCATCCATAGGAATCTAGCGTGTAGAAAGCTCATAATCACCATGAAGATAAAGCCACCCGTTATCCAAGGAGAGATCTCCGCAATCGGTCTTGGTGATGGCCTATTCCACATATCGTAGATCCTAAATTCAATATTGCCTGCCCAGATAGCACCCGTTACGCCTTTCCCATATACGCCCGGAAGCAATACCATCATTATACAGGCTATGAAAATTGCGACTATCAAAGATGTGAATGTTAGTTTGAATATGCCCTTAGGATGTATATTCATCATTTTAGCCATCTTGTAAGGTCCTATCGCAGCGTAAAAAGTACTACACC
>CALKCG010000136.1 GCA_938082915.1 uncultured archaeon
TGCTCTATAATCGTATCCACAGGCTCCTTACTATCTACCTCTACCAGCTCTTTTTCAACTCTACTTAATAGCTGAATCGCAAGTCTAGCATAACGGCTTTTCCTATCAAAGCCCATGCTTAATCTAAGCATTTCATCATAAACCGGCTTTAAAAAAACCACTCTAACCCGTGAATTCAATTTCTCTTCTAGCTTCTCAATTATGTCAATCTTCCTCCGGATACACTCAAGGAGAAAGCTTACATCTACAATCAATTTAACCGTCAAATGGTTACACCGTATCCTATGAGCCTCCATCTATCGTTTATTCTACGGCTTATTGCAACTCTTTGCCCTTTTGAAGCACATACTGGCTTTTTAAGGCTTACCGTTACACAGTTTTCTCTAACGTCCTTCACGACACCAAGCGTTATGGTTGTTAAAATGTTTAAAAGTAGAGCCTCTTTAGGCTTGATCTTCTCTACTTTAAGCTGTTTCACAGCTCCAACTACCGTTTCAAAAAGTGAAACATCCAGCGTTATCTCATCGACTATATCGGGTAGCATATTTGGCTTACCAATTAAATTTCCAGCAAGATTATCGGCTTTGGTTAAACTTGGATCCAAACTTGTACCCACACCAACCAATCCACCACATCTAGCTTCGTCGACATTTAAACCTCCATGTTTCAATGAAACGATTCTTGTTATTAGAGGTTGGGCTATGCTTCGACCGGAATCATCGGTTGATATTATTCCTGGACGTATTTCAACTTCATCTCCAACTCTAAGTACGCCTTGAACTATAGTTCCTCCGACTACTCCCCCGGAAAGTTCTGCAGCTCTTGTTCCAGGTTTATTAACGTCAAATGACCTTATAATGTACATTATAGGTGGTTTTGCTGGATCCCGTTTAGGTGTAGGTATGTGCTTTTCAATGGCTTCTATCAAGTAATCTATGTTAACCCTACTCTGAGCGGATACTGGTATTATGGGAGCATTCTCAGCTATCGTACCTTTAACGAACTCCTTAATCTGCTGATAGTTTTTCAATGCCTCCTGCGGGGTCACAAGCTCAATCTTATTTTGAACAATCACAATATTCTTAACTCCAACCACTTCTAAAGCAGCTAGATGCTCCTTCGTCTGAGGCTGCGGGCAGGCTTCATTAGCAGCTATGACAAGTATAACACCATCCATAACAGCTGCACCTGAAAGCATAGTCGCCATAAGCACTTCATGACCTGGAGCATCTACAAAACTTACAACCCTCAGAAGTTCCGTTTTAGACCCACAGTTTGCACATACTGGTTGGGTTGAGTAGCATTTTGGAGGTGGGCAAACTGGACACTTATAGAATCCCGCATCAGCATACCCCAATTTAATGGTTATCCCTCGCTTTATCTCCTCGCTATGTCTACTTGTCCAAACGCCAGTAAGCGCTTCTACAAGCGTAGTTTTGCCGTGGTCGACGTGCCCTGCAGTACCTATATTGCACTCGGGAGCTTTTTCATAGACTTTTGACATTTATGGTCCACTCGTATAAGAAAGAAGCACCATCCAAGCTGATAAACTTTACACCATAATGTGTCCAATCTTCAGTCGGTTTTTTTTACGTTTCTAAAGTAAATGGTTCTCACGTTAATCAGTTTATTTCTTCTCAAGTATTTTTTCTGCAAATGAAAATAATGCCTCCTTACATTTTTCAAGATAAAGTTCTACTTCCTTTTTTGCGGGTGCTCCCCATAGGTCTCTTTCCATCACTTTCCTGTACCATTTATTTAACGCCTCTAATTCTTCCTCTAATTCTTCATATTCTTCTTCAGTAAGATTGTCTGAGTCTATATTCTTCTCTATTTCTTCTAGAAATTCTTTACACTCTTCAACTATCTCCATGTATTCTCTTTCTCTACTCTCTTTAAATTTTTGAAAAATATTTCTTAAATCCTCCTCCCTTAATGGTTCTGATACGAAAACTGTAAACTCTATCTCTCTTAATTCTTCTAAGGCTTTTAAAACCTCCTTGTTTAACGTTTCACCAACGGGTATTATACATAGTGAAAGCTTGGGGTATATTCCCCCCAGCATTTTAAACTTCCTCCATACTTTAACCTTCAAACGCGATGGTTTTTCGGGTGCTTCATAAAGGAGTATGAAGAATCTATTTGGCTTGTCAACGTTTGACATTCCTGTCTAATATTCTAGTTTGGAACACTATATATGCGTTTTCTTCCTGTTTGGGTGAGCTACCCACGGCTATAAACCTGTGTGCTTCCTGCTTCAATGATGGAGCTTGCTGGTACGTAAGCCAATAGAGGCTCCGTCTCAGCAGGCGAATTAAGGCTACTCCATCCCACTTCTAAAAGATGTGGGATTTTCCACTCAAATGTTAAGAGCTCAAAATCTTTAAATGTAACAGTTGTTACATTTAAAGATTGAAGCAAGTTGAAACTGTTGGAATATGAATATATCAATGCCTTCTCATCTGCGCTTGTAGATTCACGAATTCTTCCCAGAGAGGGAGGAATATACTCTTCGCCTTTGAACACTCGACCTAACGTAGTTTACATAGAGGTTATGAGGAATGGTAGAGTAAACATTGGGTGCTGTGAGGGGATGATGAGGGAGCATGAACGTTTAGCTTTCAATGATCTATCTGAGAAATTAAGTTATCGTTTTAGAAATATCTCTAAAGAATACGTGGAATGGATACTATTACCCTGTATGAAATTTATAAAAGAGAAACAATTCCAAGGGATGCCACCAGGCGTATTGTCTACCGAAGGGGAAGCATGGATCATGTATTATAGACTAGATAACGTGATTTTTCCTACTCATCGAAGTTTTTCTCTAGACTTAGGTAAAGGTCGACGTATAACCCTTGTTAGTCCAAGAAATCTTGTGAGAGATACTATTACACTGAGACATCCAGTTTATTCCACTGAAACGTATACTGGTGTCGTATCCATAGTAGAGGTTTCAATACAAGAAATTCTAAAGCGTACTAAAAGCCATTTTGGTCTTGGGTCGGTAATCTCCCAGTCCCAAGACACGATTAGTTGTATATACGTTCTTGGGGATGAAGACTTATCATCTGTTTTGAAGACGTTTGGTTTAAGCACGCTAATCTAAACGGGGTCTCCTAAAAATGCTTAAAGCACCGAGTATTCGCGATATAATGAACTACGTGATAAGTAGACGGGGAGTAGATGGTGGCTATCTAAGCTATCAGTACATGGGTCTATTTGAATCTTGTGTCGAAGATACATATTATGCTCTTAATATACTCAGGCTCTTGGAAGTAGACCCTCCTAACAAGTTTAAAACCGTAAATTTTCTTAAAAAAGCTCAATTGGCAGACGGTAGTTACCATAGCATACGCGTAGCTTTTTTCGCTATTAAAGCGTTGACAATACTACATGAAAAACCCAGAGATGTAAATGGAGCTGTATCGTACCTTGAAAGCTCATTGAAATTTATGTTAAATGAAGAGGTTAATTCGTTTCAACAGTTGATGAATTTAAAAGAACAGAATTACATAAGTAAAGGAGTTGAGGAAACCGTGTTGAAATCTGTGGATTTATATAATCTGTACATTGTAGAAATGCCCACCTTGTTATGCAATATAAATATGATTATATCCGCTCTTAATCTACTGGATCACCAATTAAGCAAATTAGAGGTAGAAGATATAATCGGGCTCGTTTTAAAGCTCAAAAATAAAGATGGTGGTTTTGGATTGAATGAATCATATATAGATGAAACTTTTCACGCGCTATCTATCTTAATAAACCTAAAGAATCTTCTTGATAATCTAGATTTACAGAACACTATAAAGTGGATATATGGATGTGAGGATCGCTCAGGGGGATTTAAAATCAAACCGGGCATTCCACATTCATATTCTCTGGAGTATACCTACTATGGTCTTCAAGTGATGGATTTACTAAACATTAAACCGTTATTTTCAAACATGCATGTTGACTTTATTTATAAATGTTATAACCCTAATGGTGGTTTTAGAAGGTCAGTAAACCTGGGGATTTCAACGTTGGAAGATACATTTTACGCAATTTCTTCGCTTAGTAAATTAAATGCTATTCCACGTTAACTATTGATCAACTTCTACTTATAATTCTGAAGGTCATATAGAATTCTTTGAATGGATGCTAAAGGGTTTAACTTAAATAGTACATTCTGGATAGTAATGTTTCATGTCTCAAATCCTGGAGACGAACGAGAATAGACTTATTAAAGTTTCAGTTACTGGAGCTGTCTCAAGTCCTACTATACACTACCCGTATCAAATATCTGCCTTTGGTGAGCCAATGGTTTTACCGAGCGTAGGAGGAATCCGGTATAATTTACGCGTTGGAGACTATGCAACCGGATGGATGGCGGATCACGTTGAACCAGGTGTAAGCATTAAAAATGCAAATAGTGAGGCTAATAGGGCTCTAAATACTCTATCGTGTATAGGGAATGAGGCCATAGTGGTTTCAGGTGATGCTAAAGGTTCTAGGGGTATAGTCGTCGGTAAGCATGGAGGAATTGAACACGTCATGGTAGACTTTCCGTCAGAGGTTTTAGACAAACTTAACATAGGTGATAATGTTCTGGTTAAAGCCTATGGTGTTGGCTTAAAAATACTGAACATTCCAAGTGTTAGGGTTATGAATCTAGACCCTAAAGTATTGAATCTGTTGAATTTGAGGTTTGAAAATGGCTACTTAACGGTTCCAGTCACCCATTTAGTACCAGCATCGATAATGGGTTCAGGTTTGGGGGATATACAGGTGTATAGTGGCGATTACGACATTCAACTCTTCGATAAAGCTATTGTAGATGAATATCACTTGGAAGATCTTAGACTAGGAGACCTTGTAGCAATAATGGATGCAGACCATACATATGGGCGAATTTATCGTAGTGGAGCTGTTTCCATAGGTGTTGTCGTTCATACGGACTGCGTACTAGCGGGACATGGTCCTGGAGTAACAACGATAATGACGTCAGGTGAAGGAAAGATAAAGCCGTTAATAGATTCAAATGCAAATATAGCAAAGGTTTTAAAGTT
>CALKCG010000137.1 GCA_938082915.1 uncultured archaeon
ACGTCTTCGAGATCCCTCAAAGTTCTAGGCCTCATACCTGTAACAAGCCTGGTTATCGGTGCTTCAACACCGACCCCCTCACCCATGTCTATCGGGCTGTCTCTTCCATATCTTTCGATGAGGTATTCAACCAGATGTTTAGCATGGCTCGTATGGGTTGCGGCTCCTATGCAGCAAGCTAGTAGCACTATTCTAGACTGTTGAGCAGCCATATCTAAGCCGCATGCCCCACGCTTACCCATGGATAAGTCGCACTTTCCAAACGTACATAGGCAACATAATTCGCAAAAGGGCATGTAAAACGGTCTATAGCGTTTGAGGAGAATATGATCCCAATTTCTAAGGTCTTTTATCGAAGGCATGGGGGTTGGACCCATAGGTTCTTCAAACTCTTCATAAATTATACGGTCGATGGATATTTCAACATCTCGAAGAACTCCAAGCGTAGTAGTAGCTTCCTTCAATGTAATGTAGAGGTCTTTCTTACTCACTCAAACCCACCTTTTCGTTAGGAAACACTTCAAATATTTTGAATCTTCAATAAAAGTTTATCTTCCTCCAAACACCATTTATCCTCACGTAGGAGGATAGAAGAATTGTCCATGTTTCAAGATATACCAGTCGATGTTGGTATTGCTTACGAGGGGGAGAGAATTAGAAGGACTGAAATGTACGTCGAATTCGGTGGACCGGATGTTAAATTTAAGTTTGAACTCGCAAGGGTCAGGAGACCTGAGGAAGTTAAAGATAGCGAGGTAATAATCATTGGTCCAGATATTAAAGACATTCCAGAAGGCAGTAGCGTACCGTTGGGTATACTCGTTGAAATTGCAGGAAGTCAGCTTGAAGAAGGACTTGAGGGCATTATAGAGCGTCGTATTCATGAGTTCACCAATTACGTGCATGGTTTTATGCACTTAAATCAACGTTATGACATATGGTGTAGGCTTAGCAAGGAGGCTTTTAAGAAAGGATTCAACAGCTTCACTTATCTGGGAAAAGTCTTGATTAGGCTTTACAAGGCGGATTTCCCAATAATCGAGAAAATTCAGGTGACCTTTATAACAGACCCCAAGGAAGTCGAACGAATGTACTACGAAGCCCTCAAAGTGTATGAGGCTAGGGATGCGAAAGCCAGAGGGCTTAAGGATGAAGATGTAGACGAGTTTTACGGATGCATTCTCTGCCAATCCTTCGCTCCAACACACGTATGTGTAATCACTCCACAAAGGTACTCGAACTGTGGAGCTATAAGCTGGTTTGACGGTAGGGCCGCCTCGAAGGTGGACCCTAAGGGTCCAATATTTAGAATACCTAAAGGTGAATGTCTAGACCCAATTGGAGGGGAGTATTCCGGAGTGAATAAGATTGTACAAGAAAAATCCCTTGGAGCAATTAAGCGCGTCCATCTCTATACGGTCTTCAATTATCCGCATACCAGCTGCGGGTGTTTTGAAGCCATAGCCTTCTACATACCTGAGGTTGATGGATTCGGAATAGTACATAGGGATTTTAAAGGCGTAGCGGTAAACGGATTGAAGTTTTCAACTATGGCCGATACGACTGGAGGAGGTAGACAGGTAGATGGCTTCCACGGAATATCCATAGAGTATATGCGTTCCCCCAAGTTTTTGGTGGCAGATGGTGGATGGGAGCGGGTTGTCTGGGTTCCGAAAGCGGTGTTTGAGAGGGTTAAAGACTTCGTACCAGAAAAAGTCAGAGATAGAATAGCGACAGATGAAGATGTTAAAACTATAGATGAACTTAAAGAGTTTTTAAAGGCTAAGAATCATCCAGTCGTCAACAGGTGGAAAAAGATAGAAGCCGAAGTCAAGCCTATGGAAGTTAAAGTAGGAGAAGCAAATGTACCTCAGCCAGCTCAAGCTACGGTTTTAGAAGGCGCATCTATTTCTGGAATTCCTCTAACGTCCGGAGGGTTTAAGATAACCTTGAAAGGCGCTAGGATAAACATAGAGAAGGTAATAATCAAACGCAGTGTCTCAACTGGTTAGGAGGCTTAAACATATGGCCTCTAGCAAGACTCCTAAGAAGTTTGAAACGATGGTATTCGAGACTCTACTCCAGCTTTTCCAAAACCTCAAGGATGCGGAGATAGAGTTGCAGAACGTCACCATAGAGGCAGATGAAATAGATTTAGAGCCAATAGTTAGAGCTATTATGGCTCAAATACCTGCCCCTAGAGTAACTGAAAAACCAGCAGTTAAACGTCTTCCAGAGAAGCTTTTAGAAGCCGAATTCACTCCTCCCACAAGCGGGTATCCCGGCCGCGTGGTAGAGGTTAAAATAGGGGCCACCAAAAGCGAAGGCGGCACTAGGGGTAAAACCATAACGATCGGCGGTGAAGTTGCCCCAGCTTTATACGTGTTCGACGGTTTAAACCCCAATCCCCCAGTTGTATCCATTGACATATTCGACACCAAGATACCTTTAGCTAAAGCAGTTAAAGTGGAAGTCGAAGACGTTTTAAACGATCCCGTTGAATGGTCTAAGAAAGCCGTTCACAAGTTTGGAGCAGAAGTTGTTAACCTCCACCTTGTAAGTATAGACCCCCTTCTCAACGATACTCCGCCAGCTGAGGCGGCTAAAACCGTCGAAAACGTTCTGCAGGCAGTTGATGCTCCACTATGCGTCGGTGGTTGCGGTGATCCGCTGAAAGACCTGAAGGTCTTCGAAAAAGTGTGTGAAGTGGCTGAAGGGGAGCGTATACTAATAAACTCCGTGACCTTGGATATGGACTATAAGAGGCTTGCGGAAACTGTTAAGAGGCATGGTCATAATGTCATAGCCTTCACATCTATGGATATGGATATGGCTAGGGAACTTAATAGAAAGCTTTACGAAATACTACCGAAGGAGAACATAGTGATCGATACTACAACGGCGGCCTTAGGTTACGGTTTAGACTACGCCTTCACGGTCATGGAGAGAACGAGGTTGGCCGCTCTGATGGGCGACGTTGAACTTCAACACCCCATGTCCTCAGGGACGACAAACGCTTGGGCCGCTAGAGAAGCCTGGATGAAGTTAGATGAATCTAAATGGGGGCCTAGAGAATTGAGGGGGCCTATCTGGGAGGTTGTGACGGCTCTTACGCTTCTACTAGCTGGTGTAGACTACTTTATGATGATGCATCCGTTGGCCGTTAAAACGGTTAAACAGGTTATTGAAAAGTTTACTAGTGGAGGCCTATTCGACTCATCCCGCTACTTAAGCTGGGCGTCTTTGGACATTTAGCAGTGGGGGTTGTGAATTGGCTAAGAGTTTGAGTCCATTAGAATTGTACAACCTCTTACCTAAAATAAACTGCGGTAAGTGTGGTGAAGCCAACTGTTTAAGTTTTGCGACGAAGCTCGTAAACCTCGAGGTCGAAGTTGAAAAATGCACCCCCCTAGTTGAGGAAGGGAGGTATCGGGAGAATTATTTCAAAATCAAAGAGGTTCTGAAGCCCCCTGTTAAAGAGGTGCTGATAACTAGAGGTGGAAGGGTCGTTAGAATAGGTGGAGAGTATGTACTTTACCGTCATGAGTTCACATATAGGCGACCAACAGCCATAGCCGTAGATGTATCTGATAATATGTCCCCGGACTCTCTAATCGACCGCGTTAAACAAGTGGAATCGTTATCCTACCCTTACATAGGTAAGGAGCTTAAGCTAGACCTAATAGCTGTTAGGTCTGTTGCGGGCGATCCTGAGAACTTCCGTAGAACTGTCAGAATAGTATTGGACAATTCAAATCTCCCCATCGTACTGTGTTCATTAAATCCGGATGTTTTAAGGGCTGGGCTTGCCGAAATGCCCGGCGACAGTCCGCTCATATACGCTGCTACCGTGGACAACTGGAATCGGATGGCTGAATTGGCTTTGGCATACGACTGCCCACTCGTCGTATCCGCTCCAAACAACCCCGTTGCACTTAAAAGTCTAGTTAAAACTATGCTTGAATGCGGTTTGGAAGACTTAGTTCTAGACCCCGGATGCATGGGTGGTGAAGGCATCTACGATACCATCGTCAATTTCACCATGCTCCGTAAAGCCGTCTTCAGAGCAAACGATTCCCTTTTAGGCTTCCCACTCCTAGGCGCACCTATGTCCGTTTGGCTTGAGAAAGGTAGGGCACTTGATAGGAAGTGGGAGGAGTGTTACTTAGCCAGCATGCTGATTGTTAGATACGCTGATATTCTCATCATGCATAGTTTAGACGGCTGGGTTTTACTACCACTGCTAATACTGAGAGACAATATATATACAGACCCTAGGAAGCCGGTTTCAGTTAAACCCGGGCTCTACAAAATAGGTGCGCCTAACGAAAATAGTCCTGTTATGTTTACAACGAACTTCGCGTTAACCTACTATACGGTCTCTTCGGACATACAAGCCGCTAAAGTGGATGCGTTTCTCATAGTTGTTGATACCGAGGGGCTTTCAGTAACATCGGCCGTAGCGGGGAGAAAACTCACGGCCGATAAAGTTGCCGAAGCTATTAAAGAATCTGGTATTAAAAACTTGGTCAAACACAGGTTTCTAATAATCCCAGGTAGAGCTTCCAAGCTCAGCGGTGAAATCGAAGAGGCCACTGGTTGGAAGGTTCTCGTAGGCCCGTTAGACTCATCGGAGATCTCCAAATTCCTAAGTGAGAACTGGTATGGAAAGAAACTCTGGGAGGTTGGAAGTTAAAAGTGATCATATCGGTAGCCGGTAAAGGTGGAACTGGCAAAACTACTATAGCCGCTTTAATTTTAAAGGCTTTGATTGAGGAAACAGGTAAGACTATTCTCTTCGTAGACGCAGACCCGTCGACGAATGCTCCAGTTGTTCTAAACATGCCTATAAGGAAAACGGTTGGTGAGGTAATAGAGGAATTTAGAAAATCCGTCTTAGATAGTGCGGAGCTGGGCATCGACAAGAGCAGAGTGATTGAGAAGTGGATTATGGAGACTCTGTTGGAATCTCTCAGGTTCGACTTATTGGCTATGGGTCGAGGCGAAGGTGAAGGGTGCTACTGCTACGTTAATTCCGTTCTAACATCCATACTTGATAGATTGACTGGTAATTACGATGTCACCATAATGGATATGGAGGCTGGTTTAGAACATATAAGCCGTAGGACCGATCGAAACGTAGACATTATGTTTGTTATAACAGACCCGTCTAAAATGAGTCTTGAAACGGCTAAGAGGATTAAAGAACTAATACCTGAAGTACACGTCGAGGTCAGAAGGCTTTACGTCATCGGTAATAAGATTCCACCTGAAGAATTCGAAAAATACGCTGAAAAAGTCAGAGAATTCGGTCTTCAACTCATTGGAGTTGTACCCCCAGACCCTGAAATACTAAACTTTAGTATGAAAGGTTTATCTCTTTTAGAGATG
>CALKCG010000138.1 GCA_938082915.1 uncultured archaeon
CAGAGATCCAGAGGCCCTACGTGTGAAGAAATAAGCAAGTCCTGGAATTGTTCGATTCGATACGTAAAAGTCTTCCAATAGGCTCCATCCTAGTTTAGAATATGCCGAGGGAATTCATAGAGAACTACGAAGAGCTTTTAAGACCGCTTACCGACGAGTTGGAGGCAAGGCGCGTAAACCTTCAGTATATGGTGATAGACGGTCAGCAAAGACTCGTGTCGATATATCTGGCTAAGAAGGGCTCCGCTAAAGTAAGTGGAAGGGAAAGGTCGATTGCCATCTATTATAACCCGATTTCTAATGATCCCAATGACCTTAAACTTGCGCACGGAAGGGAGCTTGAAAAGGAGCCGTACTGGTTTAGAGTTTCAGACATCCTCAGCGCAGAAGTAGTGAGCGAGGTCTTGGATAAGAAGGCTGAGACCGTTGGTGATGAAAGCATAACTAAGAACAGGATGTTGCAGAAGAAGCTTGAAAGCTTCAGGAGGGTTGTAATGAACTATCCTATAAATATATACGAGATACCGGAGGATACCTTACCCTATAACAGGGAGCAGGACAATTTTCTTGAAATTTTCGAAAAAATTTCCGAGATGTTCGTGAGACTCAACTCAACCGGGACTCGGATAAGAATGACCGAGTTGATCGTAGCCATCTTAACGGCTAAAACGCGGAGGAGTATTGGGGATTCCTTCAAAAGCAAGCTCAGAGAAATCGTCAGCTATTTTGATGGAAAAGGATGGAAGATAGATGAACCCGTTTTGATGAGAACTTATATGGCTATTTCCACCGGTATGACACGGTTCAGAGAGGCTAGGGATGAGCTGGAGCAGCTGGGGCGTACAGATTCACAAAAAATCATTAGGTATCTTGAAGATGTGAAACATGCTTTAGAGAAGACGGTAGGCGTACTTAGTGAAGAGCTCGGCGTAAAAGAAATCAAGTATCTTAAGTCGAAGTATTCCATGGTTACCTTAGCCTACTACATATTCAAGAGGGCTGTCATAACCCCTGAGGATATCCACTCTATCAAGCGGTGGCTTCTGCTTTCATCTTTTAATAAGAGGTACACGGGAAGGTTGGAGAGCGACCTCGGAGAAGACATAGAATCGATAAGCAAGGGGAAGGGACTGAAAGACCTTGAAAACCAGCTGACGGTGAGGGAAGTTACTGAATCCATGTTTGAGGGTACCTACGATAGCGAGCATTTAACAGCCCTTTTAATGCTTCTCAAGGACGGCTACGACTTAAGGACAGACACACTCACTCCCGTGAAGATAGGCTCGTTAAAGCCGAAAAACATCCACGTACATCACATTTTCCCAAAAGACCTTTTAACCAAAGTATACGGCGATAAGATAGGGGAAATGGACATAGAGACTGCTTACGATTCTGTGGCAAATATAACGATAATATCAAGCGAGGCTAATGAAAAGATCGGAAGCAAGAGACCAAACGAGTATCTAAGAAGGCTCGCAGAACACAGCCCACAGTTACTCGAAACTCATTGCATACCATTAGATCAAGAGCTCTGGAAGGCTGATAACTATGAACTCTTCATAGCAGAACGTAGAAAACAGTTATTTAACGAGGTTCAAAGTATGATTCAATGATATAAACTAATCTTAGAAATTCTAATCTCATATGATTCTAAGAATATTTAGTTAAAACTCTAACTACCAGTAGCATACATGTCAAACTTTTATGTCAAAACCTTTAAGCTCCATCTACTCTTTTTTAAGCTTTCTGTTTAAACTCTTAGAATTACTCAGAAGCCCGCCGTTAAGGCTCTCCAACGTCCTCAAAGCCCACGCACAGCCAAAACGTCAACCTTCCCCACACTCTAAGCAAGAAGGCAAGCAGGGAAGCGTTAACACTAGACAATAGTAGTAGAAGGAGCATTAGCCTTCAAGCTTCTGAGTTGTTGTATGGAGGTTTGTATGGATTTTGTATGGATTCGTATGGAAAATCAATAGACCCCCTCCCCCCTCTGAAGCCTTCTTACAACTCTTTCGAAAATATTCACGGAAAACCAGTATTATGGAAAATTGAATGGCAAGATATTAAACTTTAAGACTCCTAAGATAATTGAGAATCGAAAAATACGGGACTGCTGATTTTCATCCATCTCTAGTTTTAAATTTTTCTGAGAAATGTTTCGTAAGTTTTAAGTATTGAGTTCCGTATTCAACGCTTGGCTCTATTTCAGTCCCCTCATGCCACTCATTCCAAGAACATATCAGAGCCCAGTTGGAACCGCTATCTATAACAGCCTGCCAAGTCTTACTGTATATTCTCCCGTCTTCTCTATCCAAGAATATTCCAGGCTTACGTATTTTCGTATCATCGTAGCCTGGAAGGGCTGTTCCGGCGAAAATCCCACCATACTTTGAAGCCATTATCTTGGCATTGGCATAAACTTCAGTTAAATTCCCCCCTCTCAGGATAGTATCTAAAGGGCTGTATGTGTACAGGCCGTCAAAGACTTTAGCATATTCCTCCTCAAACACATCGGCTAAGAAGATTGCTTGAAAACCCTCATATCTCAAAGTGCGGATTACATAATCCCACTGTCTAGGCGTGTAAAACCGACTAGCATATATGAAGACCACGGAGTAGTCCCCCACCTTCAGGAAAGAAGGCCGTCCCCCATAAGTCTTCAAAAGATATCTAAGCTCACTCAGGGAATCTGAAAGGGGATATTTAGCGTAATGGTATCCATCGTAAAGTATGCTGAAACGCGTACTTCTCCCATGCTTTTCCACATAGTCTATCAGTACTCTCGTATAATTATCTACTGGTCCGTTTGGAGGCCCAAACCAATCTATTATGAAAACATCGATTCCAGCTTCTTCGGCCAAATCCAACTGATACCTTATCAGCTCTGGATCCGAGCAATCGTAAGGGCCTGTAAGAGGATAATGAGCAGCTCCAATATCTCTAACGTTAGGCGTTATAAATTTCTCAGGATCATGATAACCCACCGTTTCACCTGTAGCAGTATCCCATATTGGATGATTCCAGTGAAACCACTTCTTCGAAGGACCAGTAGTATTACCGTACCAAGCATGGTAGAAGGCCATCACCAGTCTAGGGATTTCTAAGGCTTTCAACGAAGGTCTTTTAACCGACCACAATTCTGGGTGTAGAATTAAAGGATCTTTCTGTCCAACCATCAAAACTACTATTGAAAACGTTATTAAAATGCTTAATATAACGATTAAGAGTTTTCGCTTCGTCATCTACAATCCCCTATGAGAATAACCAATCCCTACTATGCATTTATATTCATTTCATTCAGATTGTAGTAGAACATCAGCAGGTGTTAATGGGGAAATGACATCATTAAAACATTTAACTTACTTGAACAATATGTTAATGATGAATGTAAAGGATGAGGATCTTGATAGACCAGTATTAAGTTTGGAGTTTACCAAGTTAAAACCGATACAGTCTTCCTAGATAAGATACGTCTCCTATATTTGCGTAATGGGTTGAAAAAGGTGTCTTCCGTGAAACTTGCATCATGGGATACGTTGGCTAAGCTTGTAAACAAAGCCGATGTTATACTTGAGGTTTTAGACGTTAGGGTCCCCCTTGAAACCCATAGTGTTAAAGTAGAAAGCATGGCTAGGAGAGCTGGTAAGCCCATCATAATAGTCCTCAATAAGGCTGATCTAGCCCCTAGAAGGGTGGTCTTAAAGTGGATTAGATTCTTTGAAAACTTAGGTTTTAAAACGGTTCCCTTCATCGCTAAACATCGCAGGGGTGTGAGCCGTTTAAAGGATGCAATAAGAAGCATCTCTCCTAGGAAACCCACTGTCGTCCTAGTCGTTGGACTGCCTAAAACCGGCAAGTCGACTGTCATAAATGCTTTAAAGGGTAGAGCTTCGGCTTCTACAAGCCCATACCCTGGAACCACGGGCTATACTAAGGCCGTTCAACTCTACAAAGTGGATGAGGACATTAAAATAATAGACACACCAGGGGTGATACCTTCCAGTGAAGACTGGCTTGAAACGCTTATACGTGGAACGCCCATAGACGGCTTTTCGAACCCAGTTAAACCAGCTGTCGAGCTTCTTAAACGCATAATCGACCAAAATCCTAAGGCTATTGAGAAGGCCTATGGCTTCTCTGAGAGAGATCCTTACACGATATTGGAGCTTATTGCACGTAAACGTGGATGGTTTTACGAAGACGGTGAGCCTATGATAGAGGAGGCTGCTAAAGTCGTGATAAGAAACTACCACGACGCTAAACTAGATTTTTACAGGAAGCCTCCGCAGATATAATGTTATGTAAAAATTTAAATTTCTGTGTAATTATTTACACAGTGTATGAGCCTCCTTAAAACTAGAACGTTAAAAGTGGCGACGATTTCAACGATGGCGGCTCTAATAGTCGTCATTTCGAGGCTTCCGGGTTTTCCAGCTATAGGTGCTCCAACCAGCATAGAGCTCACTACAATACTGTACGCTACTATAGGCATTATACTTGGCCCTAAACTCGGCTTCATAACATCCCTCCTGGGAAATTTCATAGCTTGGATCATACCTTCGACTACCGTGTTTGGGCTTCTACTGATACCTGCCGGTGCTCTAGCATCTCTCACCGCTGGCTTTTTAACTAGTAAGAGCGAGTCAGGCTGGCTCTGCGGATCTGCAGTATTGCTTGCGCTTATAATCGGCTGGTACGTTAGCCCAGTTGGCTTTGAGGCACCGATTTACCCAGTTTTTCATATAGTTGCTTTAATCCTAAGTCTAACATTAGGTAGAAGACTTAAAGGTCTTATGGAAGCTAGAGGCAAGCGACTCATCTGGGGATCCGCCGTCACATCTTTCATAGCCACCATGACCGATAGCATGTATGGAAATTTAGCGTACATAGGAGCCTTAGGCATACTAGTGCCCCTTAAAACACTGAAAGATGCCCTCGTAGCCTTAGGCATAATCTGGACGAAGACAGGCATCCCCAAACCGGCCGACTACTTGGCTTTCCTAGGACTACCAGTTCCAAAGGAGTTATCACTAGGTTATTTGTTTATGGCGGTTCTACCGATAACCGTAGCTGAAAGAATCACCATAACAGTAGCTTCAACGATAGTTTCCATCGCCATTGTGAGAGCCTTCAGAACAGTTTTCATACGTAAACAAGCCTCTGATAAATCCGGGAGAAAAGCTTAACATAGAACCCTTTTTATTTCTAAAGAGCCCCGTACAAGGTTTCATCTTCCAAATCTCAATATTCGTAAAACTGCTTCAACGGCATTTCAATGCGTTATTTTACGAGACTGACCTGGAAAATTTCCTATGGCAATTCCGTCGTTCTGAGTAATGTATGGAAAAGCTTATAAATTTCACAAGTGTTAGAAATCTTCGAGGGAAAAATTCATGAAAATTAAAGCTGGTATATTGGCAATAGTCCTCTTAGCTTCACTATTCTCCAGCTTGCTTTCAATAAGCATTCCAGTCTCTTCGGCTCAAGCACCGCCTAAAGGACCATGGATTGATGAAGTCGACTTTTTCGTAGAAACGGATGAAGCGAAAGTAGTCGACATGTTGATGAAAAACGAGATGCAAATATACTTCAGAGATATAAGAGACCCAGGATTATTCAGGACGATAAAAGCTTCGCCAGATCTATGGTACGTCACATCTTACGGACTGTACTTCGAGTTGACATTCAACCCAGTTGGTCCAGAGTTTCCAGCAACTGGTAAGTTAAATCCATTCTCCGTTCCACGGATTAGGGAAGCTGTAAACTATCTAGTTGATAGGAAGTATATAGTTGATGAAATAATGGCTGGTATGGCTGTACCCAGATATACCTGTTTAACGCCAGCGTTTCCAGACTATGCAAGATACGCCGACACAATTATGGAAATTGAGAGAAAATATAGTTACGATTTTGATAAAGCTAGAGAAATAATTACTGAAGAGATGATTAAGCTCGGTGCTGAACTGGTTGGTGGAAAATGGTACTACAAAGGTGAACCCGTGACGATAATATTTCTAATCAGAGTGGAAGATCAGAGGAGAGCAATAGGCGACTACGTAGCTTCACAGCTTGAAAAGCTTGGATTTACAGTCGATAGACAGTATAAGACCAGTCGAGAGGCCTCACCGATATGGATTAGAGGCAATCCAGCAGATGGTAGGTTTCACATCTACACAGGCGGATGGATAACGACACTGGTTTCCAGAGATGAGTCAGACAACTTCGGCTTCTTCTACACGCCGAGAGGAGGCATGGGGCCATTATGGAGCGCCTACAAGCCAAGCCCCGAATTCGACTACGTAGCGGGTAGACTATGGGCTAGAGACTTTACAACAATCGAGGAAAGAGACGAGCTAATGAAAAAGGCTTTAGAATTATCAATGGAGGATTCCGTGAGGGTATGGTTGGTAAGCCAAGCAGCTCCATGGCCTGCTAGAAAGGAAGTATCGTTAACATACGACCTAGCAGCTGGCTTTTCAGGTGCGAGACTATGGCCATACACGATCAGGTATATTGACCGAGTGGGCGGAGTAGTTAAAATAGCGTCTTCAGATATACTAGTTGATCCTGTAAACCCAGTCGGGGGAAGCAACTGGATTTACGATGCAATGTATTACCGTGCAACATCGGATCCGGCCGTTATACCTGATCCGTTTACTGGACTCTATTGGCCGCAGAGGGTTAAGAAGGCTGAAGTTTACGCTTTAGAAGGGTTACCCATATCTGTTACTTTAGACTGGGTTTCTCTAAACTTCGTTAAGAATATCACTGTGCCGACAGATGCGTGGTATGATTGGGATGCTAAGAAACAAGAGGTCGTTTATGCACCGCCAGGGACAACCGCAAAGACTAAGACCGTAGTTTACTATGACAACAGCGTATTCGATATAGTATTCCATGATGGAAGTAAATTCTCACTAGCGGACATGGTATTCAGCTACATACTAACTTTCGATAGGGCTAAGCCAGAAAGCCCCGTGTATGATGAATCATATGTACCCGTATTCGAAGCATTCAGAGAATACTTTAGAGGCTTCAGAATAGTAAGTGAAAAACCGCTGGTCATAGAATACTATTCAGATGCCTTATACTTGGATGCAGAGTGGATAGCCGCTACTGCTGCAGGCGCCTTCTACATAGACTACTCATATGGTCCTGGACCATGGCATATGGTTACGATCGGATGGTTGGCCGAAGCAGACAAAAAGTTGGCATTTTCAGCTGACAAAGCTGAAGCACTTAAAGTCGAATGGACGAATTACATAGCTGGCCCATCTCTGAAAATCTTGAGCGATTGTCTAACTAAGGCTATCAATGAAAAGTTCATACCATATAAAGGCGTATTGGGTGAATACGTTACTGAGGAGGAGGCTTTAGAGAGATACAACAATTTGAAGGCGTGGTATGATGCTAAGGGTCACTTCCTAGTGGGTGCAGGGCCATTCTACTTGGATAGAGTCGACCCGACGGCTAGAATAGTTGTACTGAAGGCTTACAGGGGGTTTGTAGATACCGCGGATAAGTGGCTTAAATTCACTAAGCCTATGATACCAGATGTTAAAATAGTTTCAGTACCTACCATTACGCCTGGACTGCCGGCTAAGATAGACGTTTCTGTGACTTTTGAAGGACAACCATACCGTATAGACGACATCCACTACGTAAAATACATAATTAAGAGTCCAACTGTGACTTTGACCGGGGTTGCTGAGCCCGTTGAAGACGGCATGTGGAGGATCACGCTTAGACCTGAAGAAACATCGATGTTGACCGCTGGGACATTAAGCATTGATGTATTAGCCGTGTCCAAGCTTGTAGGAATGCCAGTATCCACGACTGGAATAGCGACTGTTATGAGTGTAACAGAATTCCTAATGGATGAGTTGGCTAAAGTTAGAGCTGACTACGAAACCAGGATAGCCAGCTTAAGTAGTGAAATTGAAGAACTGCATTCCGAAGTCGGCTCGTTGAGAGATACTATAAACACGTTGACTGGTGTGGCAGCATTAGCCGTCGTAATCGCCATAATAGCAATAGCTATTTCATTCATCAGGAAGAAGTAACCACTATCTTTTTATTCCCCCTCCTTATTTTTATCTTTCTCTTGGTAGACGGGATAATGGTTCCAAGATTCTGGAAATACGTAATTAAACGTGGGATCATACTTTTCCTAACGGTAATTGTTGCAACGTACATGACCGTTCTAATCGCAAACATGGGTGGATACGTAGATGAAATAATTAAAAGCGGTCTATATCTTTCGATTTCCCAAAGCATTCGTCAAAATCCGGCGTATAAGGCTTTAAATGAAGCTCAAATCAGAGAGTTGATAAATGCGACTTATACCAATGAATTGAAGAAGATAGGGTTTGACAAACCGTTCATATACAGAAGCATTTCTTACTTAAGAGACGCTTTATCGTTAAGCCTCGGTAGAGCGCTCTTCATAAGTAGTGATAGCGGTTCTAAAAATGTCCGTATAATTATCTTGGAGAGATTGCCAAACACCGTGCTCTTATTTACAACCACACAGCTTCTCTTGTTCTTTATAGGTTTATTTACTGGGTTGTTCCTAGCTAGAAGATATGGTAGCTTTTTAGACAAGTTGTCTGTGCTGTTCGCACCGCTATCGTCTATGCCCGGGTGGTTCTACGGAATATTCCTAATATTGATATTCGCGTCGTTCTTAAGATTGCTACCTTACGGTGGGATGGTGGATGTACCCCCACCATCCAACAGATTCGATTACGCATTAAACGTTTTAAGGCACATGATTCTACCCGTTATGTCCTGGCTGATAGCATACACCCCTATAAACGTTTACGTAAGACGAACATTCTTCTTGATGTTTTCAAGCGAAGATTACGTAGAGCTTGCAAAAGCTAAAGGCTTACCCGAATCTCTGATTCAGAGGAGATATATACTGAGACCTACTCTACCGCCCATCATAACGGACTTCTCCCTAACCCTAATCGGCTCATGGATGGGCGCGATAATCACAGAAACCGTATTTAATTGGCCTGGAATAGGTAGTTTATTCTACCAAGCCTCAGTAATGTTTGATAGCCCAGTACTAATAGGCCTAGTAGTAATATATGCGTATCTACTGGCTTTAACTGTTTTCGCTTTGGAATTCGTATATGCGATTTTAGATCCGAGGATTAAAGTCGGAGGTACGTAGTGTTGTCAAACATCAAGCAGTCTCTTAGAACATTATTCGCTTACAGATCTGCCTTAGGTGGGCTAATAATCATACTCATCTTAGTAGGAGTATCAGTCTATACGATATTTGCCATACCCTACGATGAAGCAACTAAACTATGGAGGGCTGGTGAACGATATTGGTTAGATAACCCGCGTAATGCTATGCCATCTTGGGTAAACTTTTTCTCCCTTAAAAAGATGCCTGAAACGATAATACTGAATACTCAAAAACCTCGACCAGGCGTATCTAAAGCCTTAATTCCAGTATCCGATAAGATCACCAGAATTAAAATCGAGTTTTCATTCAACTACGAGTACGACGATTTCCCAAGCGAATTAAACCTGTTTTTCAACTCAAAATTTAACGTTTCAGCACCACAGTTAACAGTACACTGGGTTAAACCCAATGGTGAAGACATAATATTAAAGTCTCTCCTAATATCTAGAGGTGAAGATAGATACTACATTTCAAATGATGATAGACTGGCTAGAGAGCTTAAAAACATGATTTCAAGGAAAATTAACGAGACGATAGGATACGATATCCCAATTACCATTTTACTTTTCGCATCAGAAGACATTAGTATTCTTGACCCTAGTACGGCTAGAGTGATGAAGGGAAACTACAAGCTTTGGATAGATGGTATAGCGTTTGAAGCAAATATGGATTTAGACGTTAAACTCGTCGTATACGGTAAAGTTTACGGTTGGGCTGGTACAGACCATTTAAGAAGAGATTTAGGAATAGCCCTCCTCTGGGGTACACCGATTGCACTGTCATTCGGTGTAATAGCATCCCTCTCTATAGCATTAATACAGATGTTTATCGGAGCTGTCAGCGCATGGTTTGGAGGAAAAATCGATACGATCATACAGAGGGTCACAGAAGTCTTTATGGTTCTCCCCTTCATACCAATTCTGATAATGATATCCACATTTTACAAGTTCAACATATGGATTCTTCTAGTGGTCATCATATTGTTGAGTATGTTTGGTGGAAGTGTTAAAAACTATAGAGCAATGTTTCTACAGATCAAAGAATTCCCCTACATAGAAGCCTCTAGGGCTTACGGTGCTAGTAGCTTCAGAATTTTAACTCACTATTTAATTCCTAAGGTTTTACCCACTATAATTCCATCTATAGTCCTATCAGTAGCAGACTTCGTCTTTCTAGAGGCGGCGTTGGCAATACTCGGCTTGGGTGATCCTCTGGCTCCAACTTGGGGTAAGATAATCAATGACGCTCACTCCAATGGTGCACTATACAAAGGCTTATACTACTGGGTTTTAGAGCCGTCTTTAATGTTAGCTGTCACCTCATTAAGCTTTGCAATGCTTGGGTTTGCTTTAGATAAGATATTCAATCCGAAATTGAGGGAAATATAATGGAAAAGAGCCATCTCACCGTGAAAAATTTAGTGATGTACTATAGAACATTGAAAGGAGAAGTCAAAGCTGTTGACGACGTTTCATTCTCTCTACTTAGAGGGGAAACAGTTGCAGTTATCGGAGAATCTGGCTGTGGAAAAAGCTCTCTAGCAAAATCGATAATAAGACTACTTCCTAGAAACGTATCTACGTATAAAGGGGTTATTTTATTCAACGATTTAAATCTGATAGAACTAGATGAGGAAGTCTTTACAAGAGATATTAGATGGGTTAAAATTACATATGTCCCGCAAGCTGCATTAAACTCATTAAACCCAGTTATTAAAATAGGCGACCAGATGGTCGAACCATTGATTCTACGTCAGAAAATGGATAGGCGTGAGGCTCTTGATAAAGCTGCAAAAACCCTGAGGAGAGTTGGTATAAGTGAAAACTTCATCCATCACTATCCGTTCGAATTGAGTGGCGGTATGAAGCAGAGAGTCATAATAGCAATGTCTCTACTGACAAATCCTGAACTGATGATTCTCGATGAACCTACATCCTCACTAGATGTATTAACGCAAGCAAACATTATGAATCTACTGAAGAATATACGAAAAGATCTAAAATTAAGCATGATATTCATAACCCACGACGTTAGTTTGTCGAGTGAATTGGCAGACAAAATAGCCGTAATGTACGCTGGGCAGGTCGTTGAATTTAACGATGCAAACACCTTTTATCACGATCCAAAACATCCATATTCTCAGAAACTGATGGAAAGTGTTCCCACGCTTAGAACAGAAAAAAAGTTAAACTTCATACCGGGGGCTCCTCCAAGCCTTTTAAATCCGCCTAAAGGATGTAGATTTGCGGAAAGATGCCCCTACGCATTTGATAAATGCGTTGAAGAGCCTCCATTGGTATATATGAATGAAAACTTCTACGTAAAATGTTGGCTTTATGTGAAGTGATGATCATGAACGCATCATTGTTAAACGTTGAAGGATTGAGAAAATACTTTGAAGTAAGGAGAGGTTTCCTTGGAAGGAGGGAATACATACGCGCGGTGGATGGGGTAAGCTTCTCCCTCAACAAGGGTGAAGCTATTTCAATAGTTGTTGAAAGCGGTTGCGGCAAAACTACATTGAGTAAAACCATACTTAGATTATACGAACCTACGGACGGCAGAATAATATTCGCCGGTAAAGATGTGACGCATCTAAGTTGGAAAGAGTTAAAATGGTATAGGAGAGAAACAGGTCTTGTTCAACAAGACCCATTTGGAGCGCTTCCATCATTTATGACCGTTAAGAGGATTTTAGAGGAGCCTCTTATAATACATGGGGTTAAGGATCGGAGAGAACGGGATAAAAGAGTATATAAAGCTCTTGAACAGGTCAAGTTAACCCCGGTTGAAGAATTCATCGGTAAATATCCACATATGTTAAGCGGTGGTCAACAGCAGAGGCTCGTCATAGCAAGGGCTATAATCTTAGAGCCTAAGTTGATAATAGCCGATGAGCCAGTTTCAATGTTAGACGCATCTGTCAGGATAGAGATACTGAAATTACTACAAAAGCTTCAAAAAGACTACGAGCTAAGCATCATATACATTACGCATGACCTTTCGACTACGCGGTACTTCTCAGAGAAGATCTACATCATGTATGCTGGCCATATCGTTGAAAGCGCGGAGACGAAAGGAATATTAGCCAATCCGGCACATCCATACACTAGAGCACTGTTAAACGTTATACCCGACCCAGATCCGTCGAATCGATTTATAATTAAGAATGTTCCCGCTGGTGAGCCACCGAATCTCTTAAATCCTCCAACAGGTTGCCGCTTCAATCCCAGGTGTGAAAACATGATAAAAGGTATATGTGACGTTAAACAGCCTCCTGTAATTGAAGTCGGTAAGAGCCACTACGTGAAGTGTTGGCTTTATGGTCGCGCTTAATAGAGAATACATTGAAATAGTTATTGGGGCTTTTCTCTTAACCGCAAGCTTTCTCATATCTTTCTTTATGGTAATTGATATCTTAGAGCCGTCATTTCTCCTCTCATTCTTCGCATTTTCAGTCTCATTTGTAGGTCTACTTTTAGGCTTCCACGGATTGTACGGACTGGTATTACGGTATAAAAAGAAGTAGCGTTTTTATCATTAAAGCCGGAACCCGTAAGCTCACGGAAAACTATATATTGAATAAACTCTATCTTTAAATCTCATGCCCTGTAGTAGACGTGAAATCGAGAAAGACTTAGTCTTCTGCCCGTATCTTTTAGGCTGTGTTAGAAAAAAGGCTCCAATATGCGATATCTGCACTTGGAACGATCCATCTAAAGAAGAAGAGCTTTATCTTAAGTTTATGAAGCATCTTGAAGAGGTAAAGGCTAATTTAGCAAGGGAAACTCCGATTCAAATAAACGAATTCTGGTGGGAGGTTAAAATCAAGCCCACTGAAGTCAAAACCCCCATGGGTGAAATTGAAGCGGAAATCGAAAAAATCGGTAAAGCTGAATCGGTAAGTAAGCTTAAGGAGGTTGAGCAACCTAAACCACTCCTCACCATAGATCATCACCTTAAACGTCTAAGTGAAGATTTAAAGGAAATCGTTTTAAGACTTAGAAATGAAATACTGAAGCTTGACTCAGACATCGAGGAAAAAATCAATAAGACGTTCATAGGGTATAGAAGTAGTAAAATAAAGCACTATTTTGTAAATATAAGAGTTTTGCCGCTTAAACGTGAAATTGAAATTAGATTTCGCTCAGGTGGTCCGATTGACGACCCTGAGAATTTAAGCAAATCCATACCGAAAAGCTTCGACACACCAATGGATCGTCGTGTGAGAATAGTAAGCCAAGATAAAATACCCTATGTCATCAATCTCCTCAAACAAGCATATAAAAACTTAACGAAAAGCTAACCTACTTCCCCCACTTCAACGTATATCGCTGGTTTACACGGTCTAGCTAACACCGCTCTTTTCTTAGGATCGTAAACTTCTGAAGCATCTTCATAGTAAACTAGGACTTCGCATCTAAACTCCCTCTTCAAGAATCTTTTAGCCTCCTCTAGGAGATTAAACTCATGATCCGGTTTAAATTCAACCCAAGATTTTACAAAGTCCCTATTTATCTTAGGTAACATATCTATCGTAGTCTTAACGAATTTAGCAGTAGTAGCTTTATCTACTCCAACACCTGTCTTCTCAAGCTTCATTAAAACCGTTTTAACATCAGGCTCCTTCATGCTTAAGACCTCTCTATAAATATTCCACTTCCAAGCAGCGGCTACGTAATAAGCTATTCTTGACGGTCTGCCTGGAAGCACTCTAAGTATTTTATTAGTATCCTCAATAAGCTCTTTAATGAATTCCTCACTTTTCTCAGCTTCTTCATCGATTAAGCTTGAATCTGGCTGAGGCCATTCAGCTTTACAGATTAACCCCCCTCCTCCAATCATACTCCAGATTTCTTCAGCCGTGTAGGGTGCTAAAGGAGCCAGTAGCTTAGCTCTAACCTCCATAAACTTCTTTAAAGTATTTGAGTGCTGGGAAGCTTCTTCAAGGTTTGAACATCCCTTCCTCCTAAGGAACCAATTCAAATCACTATCCATCTGATAGAGTACGAGTTGAGCGGCCTTCCTAACATCGAGTTCTTCAAAAGCCTCTGTAACTTCTACAATGGTCTTCTGCAATCTACTCATCAGCCATTTATCAACTCTATCGGTTTTAGAGCTACCACTCGGCATAGTGGCTACCACTCTGCACTGTCTGCGAAGCGTTTCGAGAAAATCCGCTAAAGCCCTCGCTAGAGATGGACTGAAGTTTGCATCTTGAAGCAATCCAGCTGTGGATACTACAGCTACTCTCAAAGCATCTGCACCGTATTCTCTAATCGCCTCTCTAAGAGGTATTATATTGCCCAAGCTTTTAGACATCTTACGACCCTCCATCAAAACGCTGCCGTTTGCAACTATTTGCTTAGGCCAAAGCTCTTTTGGAAATATAGCTACATGGTTAAATATGAAAAACGTTAAATGGTTTGGGACAAGATCTCTACCAGAATTTCTACTATCCAGAGGATAATAGTAGATGAATTCCCTCCTTATTTCTTCAATAAGCTCAGTTTTCACGCCGATTGAAGAGGCTACATCTCTAGGGTTGCCTACCCCTAGGAATACATAGTCGAAGAAACTGTCATTTAACTTAGTAGGGTCAATTAAACCCATGTTTATGTATTTGGCTACTATATAATATGCCATGTATATGGTACTATCAGACAGAGACTCTATTACCCAGTTTTCATCCCATGGAAGCTTCGTACCTAAACCCCTCTGCCTAGCGCAAGCCCTCTCTTTAAGCCATCCTACGACGTTCTTAAACTCGGTTTTAAGCTCCTCTGGGATTATACGCATGGAATCTAAACACTCATACACCTTCTCCTTCCACTGGGGGTTTCCATAATCTATGAACCATTGATTCTCTAAAATCTTAACAACGCATCTTTCGCCGCATCTACAGTAGACTTTCTCTGAAAGTTCGTATATTACTCTAGCGTCGCCCCTTTCGATAAGCTCTCTCTTGATGAGTTCCCTAGCCTCTGAAACCCTCATGCCGAAGTATTTGCCAGTATTACTAAGCATAATTCCAGATGTTAACTCACGTGTGTAAAGCTCCTTAGTTGCATCTTCAAGCTTCGGATCTGTCTGGCTTTCAATACCCATTTCCCTACATATATCAGCCGCTGGAACGCTTCCGGCGCCTTCAAAACTGATGATCGTTACAGGCTCAATTAAGCAGCCAGTCTTCTCCTTAGCTTCTTTAAGTGCCATATAGTCGTACGGAGCATGGCTAGGTACAGACATGACCACGCCAGTAGCATGACTAGGATCTACAAACTCGGCCTCCAGGATTGGTACTGACTGAGCATTTACAGGGTTTACCGCGTTTCTCCAGACAATATCACGCCCTTTAAAAACCTCTAAAACCTCTATCTTCAAGTTTTGATGTTTAAGTCTCTCCAAAGCCTTTAAGCCTATTATCCACTTCTCTCCATCAACAATAGCTTTAACGTAATCTGCCTGAGGGTTCACCCATATATTCGTAACTCCGAAAACTGTTTCAGGTCTAAGCGTAGCTGCAGGTATGTAGCAGTCTTCCATTTTAAACTTTATGATTACAAATTCAACAACTTCAGGTTCCACATCGCCCTTCGTATCGTGCTGTCCAACAGGGTTTCCACAACTCGGACACCAACCTACAGGATGCGTACCGATCCTAATATACCTCTTTTCCTTAAGCTTTCTAAACTGCCATTGTATAAACCTGCTGTAGCCCAGATCCACCGTCGTAAATTCTCTCCTCCAATCTATAGAATAACCCATCTCCTTCATACCAGTCTTAATCTCTTCATGGAAAAACCTCGCCATCTTGAACGGTTCCTCAAGTTCTTTGAGCGCTTCCTCAGGAACCCTATATACCTTAATGAAAAGATCTCTAAGCTCTTCATCTCCAGAAGCTAATCTTTTAGCCATAGCGAGAATAGGCGTACCAGTATAGTGGAAACCCATAGGGAATAGTACTTGAAAACCCCGCATTCTCTTATATCGTGCATAGATATCTGCTATTGTATATGTTCTACCATGACCAACGTGTTGAGGGCTATTGGGATATGGATACGCTACTGTCAAATAGAACTTAGGCTTAGACTGGTCTAAATCGGCTTCGTATACTCGCTCCTCCTCCCATATCCTCCTCCACTTTTCCTCGATAGATTTCGTAGTTGAAGCAATAAAAGTCACCAGCATGGATAACTATCGACAACTTCATATAAAGCTTTCCTTTCACTAAAGATAAGTCTTTCAAGTTAAACCTCAGCAATATTTATTTAAGAATATCTCTAAAATTATTACCGGGATGATGACAGAGGTGATCTCTGAGCATTTTAACCTATGGCTTTGATGTATCCGCCGGAACTGACCTTAATGTTTATGCGGCTGTTCTTCCTAAGAACAACCTAAGCTTTTAAAGTGCCATTTCGTCCTATTATGACTGTGAGTAAATGCGTAGAGAATATCTTCAAGTCCTCAATAAAGTCTTAAATACGATCCGTAGTTTAAACGGCGTTTTAGCAACGGAGATTTTAACGCAAATAGATAAGGAAACACTCATAGTTCTTGAAAGCGAAGAGGAAAACGTAGAGTTTCTAGGTTTTAAGCGGCATAATGAAGGTTTAAGAGAGGCTTTAAATAGAGATTTTTCGATAGCCTTGGTTTTCAGAAGCTCTCTTTTCCCTATGCCTCATAATCCTCCAGTTAAACTCCTATATCGGAATCTTATAGTCGGTGAAATGCTTTACGGAAACACTCCACCGAGCTATAAAGGTAGGGCCGTAGAGGTGTTTAAAGGCTTTGTAATATACCCAAATCTACTGCCGAGGGAGCGCTCTGAGAGAGCTCACGTCAAACTGGTTTACCTAAAGAGGATTCCCCAGTTTATAAGCGGGTTGGATGACTCTATAGAAAACCCTGTCTATGGTGACCCCTCGCCCAAAGCCCACACGTTTATACTAAACAAGCTTAAAGTATCCGCCGCCTTCAGCGATATTGCCACTGGAATTGTAGGATTTAATATTAGGAATTCTTAAGAGTGGGAAGATTGTATAGAATCCATTATAACGGGTGCGTTAGACATGTGGGAAGATTATGTTAAAAAATACGAAGCTATCACCGTGAAATCTAGAGAGCTTTACAAGAGGGCTTTAAAAGTCACACCTGGAGGAGTTTCACACAACATAAGATTCTTTCCACCGTACCCATTCTACACGATTAAAGCTAGAGGCTCAAAAATCTGGGACGCCGATGGTAATGTCTACACGGATTATTGGATGGGACACATGGCTTTGATACTGGGGCATTCTCCTGAGCCAGTCGTAACGCGCATCAGAGAACAGATTGAAAATGGCTTTCACTTTGGAACTGTTAATCCATATGCTTTAGAACTCGCTGAGGCAATTCAGAGGAATCTACCTTCGGCTGAAATGGTCCGTTTAGGCTGTTCCGGGACCGAGGCCACCATGTATGCTGTGAGGCTTGCCAGAGCCTATACTGGTAAACGCATAGTTGTTAAAGCCGAGGGGGGATGGCATGGTGGAAATCCAATTCTCCATAAGGCTGTAAGCGCACCATACGATAAACCCGACTCCCTAGGCATTCTAGAAGATGAGCAGCGGTTTACCAGAACAATACCAGTCAATGATATAGAAGGGTCCAGGTTAATTCTTAGGGGATGTGGAGATGATTTGGCATGTGTAATAATTGAACCCGTATTGGGAAGTGGATGTATTCCTCTCGATAAAAACTACCTCTTATTTCTAAGGGAAGAATGTGATAGGTATAATGCCGTCTTAATATTTGATGAAGTGATAACTGGGTTTAGACTGGGTATTTCAAGTGCGCAGGGATTCTATAGAGTCAAACCAGATATAACTACATTAGGTAAAATCATAGGAGGAGGCTTTCCAATAGGTGCCGTAGCTGGGCTTTCAGAGATACTTAAACTGGCGGATTTAACTTCTGGACATAAATGGGAGAGGTGTTGGATAGGAGGCGGAACGTTTTCCTGTAATCCCATGTCGTCGATAGCAGGATTGGCTACGATAGAGTTCCTAGAGGAAAATGCAAATCAAGTTTACAGTAAAATCAACAAGCTCGGCGATGAGGCTAGAAGAAGTATCGATAAAACTCTCAACGGTTTAAAGGGTTTAAACGTTAAAACTACGGGTATCGGAAGTCTACTGCTAACACATTTTCTGAAGGAGGAAGGTCACATAAAGTCTCCTAGGGACCGTTTAAAAAAGACGGATTTAGAGATTCAGAGAAACTTTTACATAGCTCTTATAACTCATGGAGTATTCTTCTTACCAGGTCATGCTGGTGCAATATCGTATGCGCACACCGAGGAAGACATTAAACGGATGATTGAGGCGGTTGAAAAGATAGCAGAGGGAATATGATGAGTGAGCTTGATAGCATTATTAGAAGTTTTGAAAACCTTTCAAGAAATATTAGTAAGGTTCAGGAAGTTGAGAATAAGCTTAAAGCTCTAGATAAGCTTCAGAAAAACTTAGATAGTTTTGAAGCAATCTGTCGAAAATATCCAGAGCTTCGAATTGATGAATTGAAAGAGGCATTTTTAGAGGTGTTGGAGAAACCCAATTTAACATCTGCTCAGAGAGTAGTTATTCTAGCTAAAAATATAGAGGTTCTTGCGAATAAAGGTGCGTTAAATGTTAGAGGACCTAAAGGCCTTGAAATGATCGGTTTAGCCCTCATCCTATTCCCAGAACCGACAGGCATCAGCGATATTATAGGGCTATCGTTTATAGCTGCAAGTCTACTCCTTAAAAAATCTAAAGGTAGAGTTTAAGACCTATCCAAACCTTTCAACTGATATACTTTACTCAGTGTTTACGACAATTTTTACGATCTCGTGGAGGTTGTAAATGCGTTCCAATATTGATTTGATTTTGAATCGCAAAGTTTTAGAGGCGTTTATTATCGTAACCTTATACTCCTTATCCATCTACATGACGTCGAGTGTTCTATGTTTAGGGAATTATTCAGATCTATACTCCTACGATAAGAGCATGCCTTTAAACTCAGTAGAGGAGCTTATGCGTGAAGAAGACAAATACGTAGTCTACAGGGTATACTTCGATTCTGTAAACGGGGAAAGGGTCCCAGCCTTACTGATACTACCGAATGTTGAAGATAAGATTCCATGTATAGTGTTCCTTCACGGCTATGGAGGTAAGAAAGAAGACATTTTACCGTTAACAGATCTAGCGGTATCGGAAGGATACGCTTTAATAGCTATAGATGCAGAATACCACGGTGAGCGTAAAGAAGAGGGTAAAGCCTTATACTCCACTAATATAGAAGACTCAGTTAAGGCTATAGTACAGACCGTTATTGATCTTAGAAGAGTCGTGGATTATATCGAAACCAGACCTGAGATAGATCATGATAGAATAGGTTACGTCGGCGGTAGTATGGGAGGTATACTGGGCGCTATATTCATAGGTGTAGAACCCAGGATTAAGGCGGCAGCGCTTCTGGTGGCCGGTGGAAATATGAGTCTTATGATAAGAGAGAGTCAACACCCAGCTATACCGCCTATAAGGGAATACCTTAAACTCAACAACATATCTTATGAAGAACTTCAGAAATTACTCAACCCGATAGACCCTATAAACTTTATAGGCAATTTTTCTCCAAGACCTGTAGTTTTCCACCTTGGTAAGTATGATCGCATAGTTCCAGCTGAAGCGGGTGAGCAACTCTACGAATATGCTGGTGAGCCGAAAACAGTTTACTGGTACGATTCAGGTCATGATTTGCCATTAGAACTCGTAGTGGTCAGAATTTTAGACTTCATGGATGTAAATTTAAAGAATAGAAGAATGATGTTTTACGAAACACGGGAATTTAAATACTGGTTTTCACGTTACATAGTGCCTTCAGTAATAGTTACGGTAGTCGTACTACTCCTAATGTACGTGTTTAGGAGGAAAATTGTCAGTGCGACTTCTAGTATGAAAAGCATTTTTAGACATATCATCTGACAATCTATGATGGGTTCGACAAGCCCCTATACTACCATGTGTGATGATGCTACTTAGAGTGCTTTAAGCCATGCAAATGGTAGTTTCAAATCCTTCATTGTTCTCAAGCCGGGTTCAGCGTTTAAAACCCTAGGTATCATATTTATCACTATTGCAACGGTAGCATCATCGCCAGGTATGCCATTTTTAACTTCAAATTCTAAACTCGGTATTCCCTCTATTTTAACGACATCCCCCGGATTTTCTGCGTTAAGATACATTTGAAGGTTGAGTTTAAGCTTTTCAACGTTTCCGATGGCTCCTCTTACACTTTGGGAAACACCTATGACCTGCCCGGGTTTGATTTTGAAAAACTCGGTTTCAATAGCTGTAGACGCTGTGATTGGTTCTAAGTTTTCTTCAACGTGGTCGAATTTCCATCCTAAACTGTCGGCAATCATGTCGAAAGACTCTCTAAGACCTACATGTCCCACACGACCTTTCTGAGCGGCGCTTTTAAACTCCTCCAAACTCATACCGGATCCTATTTTCCTCTGTAGAGGAAGCCGTCTCTTAGATGCATCGACTATTCTCCAGGCCTCTATTCTCTCAATACTGACACATACAGATGTCAAAGTCAAAATCATAGTGTCTAGGACGAAACCAGGGTTAACACCAGTCCCAAGTACTACAACACCGTTCTTTCTAGCAGCTTCATCTATACGCTTAGCTGTTTCAGGGTTCTTCCGCCATGGATATGCCAGTTCTTCGCAAGTCGATATTACGCTTAATCTATTCTCCACCATTTCCAGTATCTGGGGTTCAACTACGGTTAACCAGGAACTTGTAGTATGAAGGACAACATCAGGTTTAACGTATTTTAAAGCTTCGTTTAAACTCCCGCAGATTTTAACGTCGAGTCTTTTACCGAGGCCTGCAACCACGCCTAAGTCTCTACCTATTTTCGCCTCATCGGA
>CALKCG010000139.1 GCA_938082915.1 uncultured archaeon
TATTAGAACCGCGTCTCTTGGTCCAACAGAAACGCTGCCCTTATCCTTCCAAAAATAGCATTCACGGTCTTCATCTTGTTTACAGCAGTGTCTAAGCCTCGTTACGAAAAAGGACCCGACTATTCCGGAGAAACCTTCTCCAACGACTACGGTTTTGCCAGTCGAAGGATTTAGAGGAGACCTAGGCTTGGGTAGAGAGTAATACAGGGATTGAAAATCCCTCTGAGATGGTGTATAGCCCCGTAAGCCCTCCACCAGCTTCTTAAACCATCTATATGCGTCGCCCTCGATGAACGAACCAGCAAAACTCAGTGAAAACAGCATCGTCCTAAGCTCATACAATGTCCCAATCGGCGTCAGAGGGGCATACTGTACGCCTAGTAGCTGCCTAACGTAGTAGTCTTCTGAGTGATAGCTCAAAACCTCTTTACCGGGTATTTCAATCACTAGGTCCGATAGTTCAGCTAAGGGACTTTTGACGTTTGACGTTATAGATATTACTCTAGCATTGGCATCGTGAGCTATTCTAGCCGTTTCAAGCGTATACGTAGTCACACCGCTTCCAGAGAAAGCTACGAGAGTATCTCCATCCTTCAGCAGGTATGGAATATCGTCAGGTCCATAGACTTGCTCAAAGTCTAAGTTTCTTATGAACCTCGTAAAAACCTCAGCGTTGCCACCGGATCTTCCAACCCCTACGCATATGATTCTGCGGGAACCCCTTAAAATTCCTTTGAAATCTTCCAATACACCTTCCTCTGGGAATTTGAAGCTTTCAACAAGTTTTACAAGCCTTTCGTATATGTACAGGGCTTCATCGGATTCCGCCGCGATTCTGAATCGCCTCCAACAGTGCTTGAGCGATAATAGATTTTTCTGAGCGATATAACCTTTTCCTTCTGAGCAATACAAACGCCAGATGTTTATATTATACATCTGTTTTGAATACGCAAATGAATAGTTCATTTTTACAAAAAGATGTTAAAAACTCTTCGGAAATGTTTACTTGGGACTTCAGCGGTTCAATCTACTGTGCAATACGAGAGGAGGATTGAAGCCGTTAGAAGGGTTCTGGCCGAAGAAGGTGCAGACGTCTTCATATTGACGGATCCCAAGAACATCCTGTACTTAACCGGCTTCGAAGACGGTAGGCTTTTCATAACGCAGACTTCAGAGCCCATCCTCACAGTTTCAGCCCTGAGCCTTGAGGAGGCTGAAGATTCCGCTTGCGGAGTACAGCTTCGACCGTCGCCGATGAGTGAATCCATGAGCAACTTTAACTTGAGAATTTTAAGGGATGAGCTTAAGCCACGTAGCATATTCTACGACAGTTTACCCATTTCAGAATACTTGAACCTGACGGCTGAAGGCTTTAAACTTATAGACGGTTCAAGCCACTTGTCAAACATGAGGAGGGTTAAGGACCAAGACGAAGTCAGCCTCATACGGAAGGCTGCGGAGCTCAGCAGTAGGCTTATGGAGATTTTAATAGAATACGTTAAACCAGGAGTTAGAGAATGCGACGTTGCAAAGGAGGCGGATGCCTTTTTAAGGGAACGGGGGCTTGAACCAGCCTTCCCAATAATCGTCGTCTCCGGGCCTAGAACATCTAACCCACACGGCAAACCATCCTTAAGAGTGATTTCGGAAGATGACCCTGTAACCATAGATTTAGGCGTCAAGTACGGTGGCTACTGTGCAGACATGACTAGGAGCTTCATAGTCGGTCGAAACGCAGAGTATAGTAAAATCCTCGAAGACGCATATGACACTCAAAACACGGCACTAAAGCTGTTGAGAGCTGGAGTCCAGTGTAAAAACGTAGATAAAGCGGCTAGAGACCTCCTCGAAGCCAGAGGCTACAGTGGACTATTCATACATAGCCTCGGACATGGCATAGGCTTAGACGTACATGAACCGCCATCCCTAAACCCACTCAGCGAAGACACATTAATGGAAAACGAAGTAGTAACCATAGAGCCAGGCATATACTTTAAGAAAAAACTCGGATGTAGAGTAGAAGATACAGTTTTAACTCTTAAAAACGGGTGTGAAGTGCTTACAAGAACCTCTCAGGAAAACATCTAGTTTCAACCACGTAGATAGATTTAACGTAGCGACGCCTTCTGCAAAAATTCTTTCCTAAGTCGCTTTAAAACCGTATGATTGAAGACTAAGGAATAAGTGGATGATTTTAGAGACGGAGAAAGACGTATCTATGGAGCCACCTAGAAGAAAGGAGATAATAATCGCGAACACGTATGAATCTTTAGACCTTCTCAATTGTACGGATCCGCTGGCAATTCTTCCACTCTCTTCCATGAATATGTCACGCGGTTCTCCTCCTCCAAATCTCAACTGCTCTGAACCAGCATTAACTTTCATCACACTAGATCTCTCCACCACTTATGGGGAGTTGGATATGTTATAGTGAAGTGGAAGAAAAGGTGGATTCCGAATCACACAGTCTATTAAAGACTATGTGGCTCTTCCCCCTCAATCCTCACAAGGGGCTTTTAAGGCGAACCCGATCTTCCGCTTATAACCTCAATCCTAACATGGATTTCAACCATACACTAGGCTTGCTAAACAAATGACGATGTAGCTGTTCAGGTTTTCTCCGTTAGCTCTATGAGCCTCCTTATTATGGCTATTCTCCCTTTAACGTCTTCCACTTCGAGTTTTGTCTCGTGAAATCCCCATACGTGTAGGTGAGTTGCTGCATCCCATCCAAGCTGAACGTCTACGCCCAGCTTCTCTGCAAGCTTCCTAACAGCCCTCTCAAGCAGGGTAACGGTCCACCTGCCTCTTTCCTCAGCGGCTTCAGCTTCTTCGAGGTTGAGCCGCTCCGAAAGAAGCTTGATACACTCCTCAGCTGCCTTATAGAGTTTCTCTGAGGATTGAACGGCGTCTCCTTTCACTAAATAACCATCGGCTTCGCTGAGCAAATGCCTGATGAGCTTAATTTTTTCAGAGATAGCCACGTTTCCCCCTCTGACATCTAACATTACTCACAACTGTATTTATACTTTCTATGGATTTCATCGGACTCTTTTTTTGAAGCAATGGTCTTGCTATAATTTCCGTTGTTGCTAAGACGACTATTGTTAAAGTGTGCATGGTTGCTGATTACGATAGAGTCTAGTCGAATTCCCCATGGTGTATAGTTAAGTATGAGACTAATAAGGGGTTGGAAATCGTAACCTTCACGTTCGTCAAACCCATACTTATGAACCACCCCTTTATCCGCTAGGGATATATTCCCGAGCCATAACGGACAGAGACTCTCCACCAGCAAATAAAAGGATAATCGACGAAAATAAAGCTGTTGCGTAGCATTCATTCCTAAGCGTAAAATCGCCCACACTTTCGATAAGAATGAAAAACCATAGCGGATAAAAGGTTTTTGAATCACCATGCTTTTATAGATGGAAGCATTGAGCCTTTACATTTAACCACATGTCTTCTAGAGCCAGTACTGTGGTGGTTCTGTTTCCCTAACAGCGTTTTCGTCTGAAAACCTCCACTTACCCCTCAGGTCTAATATGACTATACCCAGCTCCCCGCCGAGCCTATCACTTATCAGCACTTCGTACTCCAAGTTGGATATCATAAGGTCGCATTGAACTGGGCCAACGGTTCTACCACTAGCTTCAACCAACACCTCAACAGCCCTCGGGGCTAAGTAATTTCTCACAGGGCCTCCAGCCGTACCAACTTCCACTAGATAAGCGTCTTCAGGTGGAGGCCATAAGCCTAGTTGTAGGGCTAATCTACGTGGGATGAGAAGCTGCGGCGTCTCAGCTTCGAAACCAGAGTTAACGAGTGCTGAGCTTGACGCTTCCTTACAGCTTCTCAGACACCTTATCTTCAGCTTTACTCTCACCGCCATGGGGAACACCAGGCTTCATGGAGTATATGTGACCAATCCTCCTCCTAATAGGATATATGTGACCAATCCTAGCCTTCAACCTACCTGAACTCAAGAGGACTCCCAACGTATTCTACCACTAAGTGGTTAATAAACGTACACGTGGGCATGCCCAGTGACGGTTAACAAGACAGAAACACGTGGGGTCTTCGACGAGAGGATGATAGCCACCCTCAAGAACCCTCCGAAGGAAAAAATAGGAGATGCTCCCTGTAAGGTCTATGGCGATGTTTTCAAATAATGTAAGAAGCCCGCCTTTGATTTTGTCGAAAAGCTTTATAAATAAGACCTATTTCTCCTCGTCCACTAAGAGAGCGGTAAACAGGAAAACAGCTTTGAAAGTTTTAAACATGCTATTCGAAAGTACTAAGCCGCTTCACCTAAACGAGATGGTGTGGAGAAGCTAGGTAAAGCGGCGGTGAAACAGGTAACGCCTCCCAATATTTTTGACATAAGGTCTTTCCAGACGAAATCTCTACAATTACTCTCCTCTATTTACGTTTTCAGGGAAAACCTTATACCCACTATAAGGGGCTAAGTCTAGAAAATACGTGGTGGTGTTCTTAAGGGGATTTATAGGTCGAGCCGGAGTATGACGTCACTGTTAAATGGTGGCTTAACGGGTGGAAGATGGGTATGAACCTG
Source organism: uncultured archaeon (assembly GCA_938082915.1). Classification (GTDB taxonomy): domain Archaea; phylum Thermoproteota; class CALKCG01; order B24; family B24; genus DTBU01. The sequence continues at coordinate 4,577 of CALKCG010000139.1, forward strand.
CTTAAAGAATGCATCAGAATGGTGGCCATTAAGGATTTCACATGGTTTGAACATTTTATTCAGTTTTAGTGTCGAGTTGTACGAGCTCCATTAAAATCCATGTAGTATCTTATTGAGCTTCCTAAGGCTTAAGTCGGAGAGGTGAATGTTTATATTTTGGTAATTTCTATAATATTGGTTGGATTGAGGAAAATGGTGAAAAGTGTGGTGAAAAGAATTGACCCACAGGGACGCATTTCAATACCCATCGAATGGCGGAGAAGTTGGAAGTCGGATAGAGTTTTGCTGAAAAAGCATGGAGACGTCATCGAAGTAACCCCTATAGAGCCTCTCCCACCTTCAAACCTATTCGACTCCATCAAGATAGGAGACGAAGTTGATTTTACAGATCC
>CALKCG010000140.1 GCA_938082915.1 uncultured archaeon
AGGGTTTTATATTCTCTCTCTAGCATCGATAATAGTAGCTTCTACTGTATACTTTCTAGTTTCTCTAGAGCTTTTCAATACATATGGAGTTTCTGCATTTCCAGGATCGAAAAGACTATTCTATGAAACGGTAAAAGATGAATCAGATTTCCTGGTAACAGCAGTTTCAACTTACCCACCTTGGCCATGGTGGCAAAACGTAGTGTATGGATTGTTGGGCATGGGTATAATCATGATGCTGGGATTCACATTCCCGTGGTTTCCCATAACTCCAGAGGGATTAGTTATATCTTCTACGGAGGTTGCAATGCAAGGCTTTTGGAGCAGTTGTTTGATAGCTTGGATTCTGAAGAAACTGACTTTTACCATAGGAGGGGTTTACCTTTACGAACGCGATGGAAAATCTATGGCTCTGGGGGTAATACTCGGCTATATCCTAACAACGGTATTGAGTATACTAGTATCTTTGATCCTAGTAGTTTACCATTAACATTAAAATGATGCTGCTCTAGAGTAAGGATGCGGTTTCGACATTTTTAGAATTCGGTCAAGTATAGTTACCGCCCTTTCCATTTAAGCCATAGATCTACAGGTTTATCAGCATCCCTAGTAAACAGAGGAATACTTTTTCTCCCGAGGCTACACCAGCAAAAGCACCGTGGCTGGAAGTAAACCTTGTAATAGCTTTTGCGATGAACGGCTATGGAGTCGGCGAGAAAATAGTTTACGATCCAGTCCTTTCCATTATTAAAGATCAGATCTATGCGAATATCGTTGAAGATTGATGAAAGTATTCAGCATAGCAGTCCAAAGAATCTAAGTAAGACTTCTAGAGGGGCTAAAGCAGACTAGTGGATTATAGGAAAGCTTCTTTAAAATATGAACCAGTGAAATTCGAACATAGTTAAACGAGTACTACAAGAGCCATGTTACAGAAGGGAAATCTTTGAAATATAATGGTTCTTCACGACATACTCGTTAGTAGAGTAGGAATGCCCACTCTTTGAGCTTTCCCGTAAGCAGAACCACCTGTAATCTTAAAACTTCTAAAGTTGTTACGCTATAGAGCTATCACACCTGGCGATGGCTCTGTTCGTCGCATCTGCTACGAAGCCACTTCCAATAAATTCAACACAATCTTTACTCATAATAATTCAGTCAAACTATCTGAAAAGATGGAACATTTAAAAATCTACTGAAAGACCCCCAGTAGTTTAAATCTTTTAAGGATTTAGATAGCAGCATTGTGAAAGCGAGTTCTGGTGCATCTTTGAGTGTTAAGCGATAACATTGAAGAGCCATCTCTTCTGCGCACTTTCTTGTTTAAGAGACGGTTCACAACTACGTTTGAGAGACTATCTACCCTGAACTGCAGGATCTCATCTTAAGCTTGAGCAAGTTTAGATAGCACCTGTAAGAGTTTAAATCGAACCTTATTCTCCCTTTCACCACTCAGTACTTGAAGACGCACCAGAAGCTAAAGGTGAAAACTTTAAAAGTTTTATTTAAACTCTAAGTAGTACTAATGGAAGAGATACGTCAAAGGCTCTCAGTGAAAACCGAGCAATTAAAAAAGATTTTTGAAGGAACAGTATTAATGGCAGTCTTTACTTTGGCAGTCATATCAGCCGTAGCCTCCTATGCATCCACTACTGAAGATGGTTTTACATTAATTTTTATGTATTCTCTAATATCAGCAATAGGGTTAGCATGTATACTTCTCTTTCTGAATAAAAACAAGTCAAAAGAACTATCAGATTTAGGAAAAGCTGCTTCAAAAATAATACTATGGATTAAGAGAAGGCTTTCTTAAAACATTATAGACGGGCCCGGGGGGAATCGAACCCCCGACCAACAGGTTAAGAGCCTGCCGCTCTACCGTTCTGAGCTACGGGCCCCATTTCTATTGAAAAAATGTTTCTTATTTTAAATTTTCGGTTTAAGACATGGTTAATTGTAGTTTCGATGCTCAGTGGAGAGTTTTAGGCGGTTAATAATATTTAAATTCCTGGTTAAACCATTAGATTAGGCTTGGAGGATACTTCTTGGGAACTCTGATCGATGCTACTAGAAGGGGGATTATTACGGAAGAGGTTAAAGTTGTTGCTGAAGCTGAGAATATTACCGCTGAGAGGGTTAGGGAACGGGTTGCAAGAGGTCTCATAGTAATACCGAGGAATATTTCTCATCAGATCCGACCAGTCGGTATTGGACAGGGCTTAACCGTTAAGATCAATACCAACGTCGGTACGTCACAGGACCTTTGCGACCCCGATCTTGAATTAAAAAAGGCAAAGCTTGCAGTTAAACTTGGCTCAGACACTTTAATGGATCTATCTACTGGAGGAGAACTAGACGTTGTAAGAAGTAGGATACTGAAAGAGGTAAACGTACCTCTAGGTACGGTTCCCATATATCAAACGTTCATAGAAGCTCTTAGGAAGAATCGAAGCATCCCAGACGTAACTGAGGATGATATGTTCAATACGATAGAGAAACATCTCAAGGATGGTGTTGATTTCATAACTGTGCACTGCGGAGTTACATTGGAAGCTGTTAGGCTTTTAGTTAAAAGCAGGAGAATCATGCCGATAGTAAGTAGAGGTGGATGCTTCCACAGTGCATGGATTATGGCTAGGGATGAGGAAAACCCTCTGTATAAGAATTTTCATTACTTGCTTGAACTCGCCAGGGAGTATGATGTGTGTTTAAGTTTAGGCGATGCTCTAAGACCAGGCTGCATCGCAGACTCTTTCGACAACCTAATGAATATGGAGCTTTTAACTATAGCTAGACTTGTGGAAGAAGCTAGGGGGAAAGGGGTTCAATGTATGGTTGAAGGACCTGGACATATGCCTCTAAATCAAATAGCGACAAACGTTAAAATGGAGAAGTATCTATGCAAAGGAGCACCATATTATGTTTTAGGACCACTGCCGACTGATGTGGCAACATCTTATGATCATATAGCTGCAGCCGTAGGCGGAGCTGTAGCAGCCGCTGCTGGCGCAGATTTCCTGTGCGTAGTAACCCCTGCCGAACATTTGGCTCTTCCAATGCTTGAGGATATAGAGGAGGGGGTTATCGCTGCTAAAATAGCTGGACATATCGCAGATATCGTTAGACTCGGTGGAAGAGCCTCCAGCATGGACCTGGAGATGGCTAAAGCCAGGTCTAGGTTAGACTGGAAGACTCAAGTAAGATTATCGGTGAACCCTGAAAAAGCCGAATCAATCCACGAGTTTGTCAAATCTCCCTCAGGCGCATGTAGCATGTGCGGACCCTACTGTGCTTTAAAAATCATAAGGAGATACATGAAACGGTGAAAAATATTGCCTGAACGGAAAGTAGAACCTAGAGCTCTGAGTATAGCAGGCTCCGACAGCTCAGCTGGCGCCGGATTACAGGCTGATTTGAAGACCTTCTCAGCTTTAGGAGTTTACGGTTTAACAGTAATCACGTGTATAACTGCTCAGAGCACATTAGGCGTGTATAGAGTTTGCCCCCTACCGTCGAAACTGATTGAAGCCCAGTATAAAGCAGTTTTCGAAGATATTGGTTTTGATTCTGTTAAAACAGGACTGTTACCTTCAAAGCCAATCGTGGAGAAAATTGTTAAGCTACTCGAGAAAAGCGATAAACCTATTGTAGTAGATCCAGTTTACGTGGCTGGGACTGGGTTTAAACTTACATCGGAGGACGCTTATAAAGCCATTATTGAAAAGCTCATACCAATAGCCACCGTCGTAACACCTAATGCTAATGAAGCCTCTAAAATAGTTGGCTTTAAAATCGAGAGTATTGATGATGCTGAGAAGGCAGCTAGAGTGATAGCGTCATATGGTCCAAAGGCCGTGGTTGTTAAAGGTGGGCATTTAAAGGAGGAGCTTGTAGACGTGGTTTTTTGCGATAATGAAATCATGAAACTCGCCGGTTCAAGAGTTGAAGGGGCATTCCACGGGGCTGGATGCTGTTTTTCAGCCGCTATAGCGGCTTGGCTTGCTAAGGGTCAGGATCTTCAAGAGGCTATCAGAAGGGCTAAAAGCTTCGTAGAGAACGCTATAGTTCACCACCATCGTATTGGTTTAAGAGTTAAACCAGTCAATCCTACGGCATCTCTATATATGGATGCTGAGAAGTGGAATGTCATCGTGAACGTTAAATCTGCCATTAAACTTTTAGAGGAAAACCCTGCGGTCTCTAAGCTTATACCAGAGACATCATCAAACTTGGTTATGGCATTAAGTTACGCTAGAAATCCCTCTGAAGTAGCCGGAATACCTGGGAGAATTGTTAAAATCCAGGATAAAGTTAAAGCTGTTATGGAGCCTAGCTACGGTGCTTCACGTCATGTAGCTG
>CALKCG010000141.1 GCA_938082915.1 uncultured archaeon
TATCGAATATGGTCTTAGCCTTAGCCAAAAATCCATCGTCGTAAACTACTACACCTTCAGCCATAGCGTCGAGTGCTGTAGGGTCTAGCCTTCTAATGGAAGTTAAAAACTCTTCAGGGGTGTAGGCTCTTGGGTCTATCAGTGGTTCTTTAAGGAGGCCCCACCAATCCTGGGGCAGGTAATCTCCAACTATCACGACATCTACGTCACTTGAAGATTTGTAGTCCCCGCGAGCACGTGAGCCTAAAACCACCAGGGCATGCAACTTAATCTTCGATTTAACATTCTCCAAGTATCTATTTACGAGTTCATCTACACTTCTACCCAGCTCATCTAATCCAAACCTAGGCGGGTTTCTAAGCATTTTGAGCATCTTCGAAGACAACTCCACGAGGTTTCTCGTCAAAGCATCTGTATAGTATTCGTTGGATAATCCCAATCTACGTCTGACATTGGGATATCTTGCGGCAGAATAGTGTTTTGACAACTCTAACAGTCCATTGTACATTTCATCTAAGTCCACTCCATACTTCTTAACTTCTTCGGCTAAAAACAGTAGGTCATGCGTTCTAAGCAGTATCCTTCCATTTTTGAGTAAAAATGCCTTCATGGCTTTTTCAACCGATTGATGTAGATGGAACACCGCACCTTTATAGTCACTAAGCATATGCATCCTTTTAGCCCTTTCTAAATCCTCCCTAGCTTCTTCAAACCGCTCCTCAACTTCATCGGTGTGCATATCTGCCTTCTCCTAATATGAGTCCCACATTCGACTTATTAACGTTCTCTCATTCCATTGCATGAAGGAAGTCCATAAGTCTCACCTGTGGATAGTTGACTCTTGACCTTCTTAACTACCCTTACATCGGTTATGGCCGTAAAGGGGTATTGTCCTTTCTCATCTTTCTCAAGCTGCTTACACATATCGAAGACCGTAAGCAAAGCTGCCACGACTCCCGTTAGAGCCTCAAGCTCTACACCAGTTTTAGACACAGCTTTAACGATTACAGTGGCCCTCACCCCTCCCTCTAGCGGCTCGAGTCTGACGTCAACAGACGTTATGGATATTGGATGAGCCAGCAATATTAAATCCGCCGTCTTCTTAACTGCGTTTATTGCTGCGAGTTGAGCCGCTGTCATTACATCTCCCTTCGGGACTCTGCCTTCCCTAATAGAGGTTACGGTTTCAGGTTTGAGTATGATGAAACCTCGAGCTTCAGCCTCCCTATAACACTCCTTTTTACAGGTTATATCTACCATTTCAACGCCCATGTTATCATTTCTGGTATTGAAACCGTCTAATTTATATTTGCTCGCTTGAAAAGATATTCTGATCGTTATGAGCGATATTTCGGAGAAGCTTTCTAAATTTAAAGGCTTCATAACGGGTTCTCAAGTCGATGAATTTTTCAGAGAATTCGACATTAAATTCGGAGCTGGTGTTTGGGCTGCCGGAGACTTCTCAGATAGATTCAATAGAATAGGATACTTCCCAGAAATGCCATCTGATTTAAAGTCTAAGCTTAAACGTATCCATGAAGCTGGCATAGAAGGGGTGGCTTTGATAAATGCCCAATTTGTAAAACCTGATTCTACGATAGATTGGAATCTTATAGATGAAGCCGAGGACTACATGCGTGAGTTTGAATTAAAGCCTGCGGGTTTAGCGTTGGACTTATCTGGTTTTCCAAAGTGGAAGCTTGGAACCTTAACAAATCCTGACATCCGTCTTAGAGAAGAAGCGTTAAACGTCATCCTCGAAAGTTTGGAGATCGCAAAGCGGTTAAAAATGGATGTCGCATCTCTATGGCCTGGTCAAGATGGTTGGGATTACAGTCTGGAAGTTAACTATGGTAAAAGGCTCGATTGGCTTTACGAGGGCTGTCTAACGGTCGCCAAGCAGGCTAAACAACTCGGCTTAACGTTTTCAATAGAGGCCAAGATTAAAGAGCCTAAAGAAGGGAACATGATAATTCCCACTTCTCAATTTGCACTTCTCCTGGCGAAGTCTATAAATAGTGAACTCGGTTTTAATGCAATGGGTATAACCATAGATTATGGTCACGAATTGATGTACGCCGTAGAGCCAGCATTCACAGTATACGCGGCGAAGAAGTTTGATGTACCACTAGCAGCCTTCCACATAAATACCGCTAAAACGCATAGCAATGATGAAGACCGTATAGTAGGTACTGGAGACTTCTGGGCGTTTATAGACTTCCTCTATGCCTCTATAGATGTCGGATACAAAGGCTGGATGGTGCTTGATCAATTCTCGTACAGAATGGACCCGGTTGAAGCATTAAGGCTTTCAAGGGAATTCTTCGCAAACCTATACAAGAAAGCCCTAGCCATATACAGTTTAAAAGATGAATTTGAAAAGATCAGGGATATTGGTGATCAAGCTAAAATACTACATTATATTAAAGGCCTCATAAATTGACGACGATAATCCTCATTTTTTGAAAATATATAAACTTCCATTACGTTGAAACCCTTTGAATCCAGCATCCCTAGAATAAGAGCAGACAAATCGGGTATACGTGCTTCTCATATTGAAGCTTTATAACCATATGGAAACATCAGAAAACACACGTCTAGAGGAGGTGTTTTACTCCTCCGCAAGAAACTGCGCGTTCTTCGTCTATGAATAACTGGTAAAACTATTATTTTAGAAGTGTAGAATATCTTCTCCTAGATTAGAAGAGAACTGGTAGGGATATGATAAGGTTGATCCGTAACGTGAATGAAACCGTAATAGCCGCCTCAACCCACAACATTAAAAAGCCTTTTGCCGGTTGGCTTAGAGACATACATTCCCTAGGTTTTCGACATCTTGATGTTGAGTTTTTCAAAATCGTAGATGAACCATACGTTATTGGAAAAAACGTTGGTCGGCTTAAGTCGATAGATGGCGACGCTGTACAAGAGCTTAAGCATTGGGTTGAAAATAACATGATAAAGGTGATTTCCTTTGAGGCTGGATCGCTTCTTGTAGGTGATGATAAAAAGCTTAGAGAATCCGTCGCCAGAATTCGTGAAGTCATTTCTATAGCCTTCTCATTTAAATGTTCAATTGTCAGCGTCACTCCATCATCGTTTAAAGAGAATGTTTCAAGAGAAGACATCGTTAAAAGCTGTAGAGTTTTGATGGATGAATGTAGCAGTTACGACGTTAAGCTTTCCCTTGAGAATGGAGAAGTAGGCTCGATTAAAATCTTAAGGAGACCTGAAGATATAAGCTATGTAATCGATAAGATAGCTTCACCATCTCTTGGTATTTGTTTAGATGTTGCAGCGGCTGCCACCATAGACTTCAACATAGCATCCTACATATCGCACTTCATAGACCACGTTAACATAATCCATATAAACGATATAACGAAAGATCTTAAATTTAAAAACCTCATAGTGGGATTAGGAGACGTAGAGTTCAACTCCTTCATGAGCCTCGTTAAGAAGCACAATATTCCATTGGTTATAGAAATATACTCTGGTTATGGGCCCGTAGACTTATACCTATGTAAAAGACAGGTAGAAAAAATTCTCCAACAAGTAGACTGTTAGATTACTCACACCTTTAAGCTGACCTTTGTTTTCTCCATTTAACTTACCGATGATGCATAACTGTTTAAACTTTTCCCATCATAAAGAAGGCATTAGATACATTGTGATTTTCAATATTTTTAACTCTTTCAGCTGAAACATTCTATTCGTGATGCATAGAGATGTGAGAGAAGCTTTTAAAGGGCTATCTTCGACTGATTCTGTTAGGGTTCCCGTCACTAGACATGCTTTAGTCAGACTTAAAGAGCATAAAGTTAAAGATTACTGGAAATTTGACAGTGTTGTCATTGAAAATATCATTATCAACACTATCAGAGATGGTGGATGGTGGTTTACTAAAAATGGAGATATTAAAATTGCAACCAAGAAATACACTCTAGTGTGTACACAATTCAAAACAATACGCTAGTTGTTAAAACAATAATACAGACAACGAAGGAAACGATAGAAAAGTTGGGAAGAAAAGCAAAAACCTCCTTGGAAACGCGTCTTCGTCTCTTTACCTGCTCAAAAAGATCGGGAGAAAGAGACGGTTGTTAAGGTACTCTTACATTTTGTTAAACGCCCTTCAAACTCGAACCACTTGAAGTTTTAACCGCGGTAAGAGCTCTTCCGTAACCTTTTCAATTCTATCTTTTAGTTCTTCTGGGAGTCTTGATGCCTCTTCCCAGCGCCCTCAGCTTACTCGGTCCAACTTAGTTTCACAGACGAGCTTATGCATTGGACAAACCGCGCCCTCAAGTATGGTCTTGACTTTCTCAGCCTCTTACTAGGCTTATGTAGATTTAGATTTCCTCACATTGGTCAACCGTTGTAGAATTCATAAATTTTCATCCCCTCGATTAACCCATCAAGGACACATTGGGCATTCCACCCATCCTATTCCCTTTGGAAGCAGGACCCATATCGACTATCCAAAGTACACCAGCACGAATACCCATAAAATCTATCTATATTAGGAACTGCTGACTTACCCAAGTCTCATGGTCTTCTTCGATCCCTCCTGCTTCTCAGGTCTTTTAAGCCCTTCCTCTCTAACCTTGAACTTGAAATTTGAGTTTCCAAGTTTCTCGAATGACTAAGTAAATAGGCTTACATTAGATGAGGCGATACCATGGATGATACTACATCCAATAATATACGATACTTTAGACCAATTGAAGTCTTATCGATGTAATTCAACGCCCATATTTTCCTCCCTTGTCAACATAAGGGGTAACGTTTTTATGGACGTATGCTCTAAAATACCTTGAATGGATAAGAGGGTTTAGGTGTCTGAGAGGTTTCTGAAGATGCTAGCCGAGGGTAAACTTAGATATGTTGAGGGTACGAGGATCAAGCTCGGCAGGTGGATTTTAGTCAGGAAACTAGGTGAGTTCATTGGTTGTGAGGGTAGGGGCAAAGGCGTCGGGTAGAAGTCTTGAGCTGACGATGCTGGTTAATGGAGGTGCTGAAAGCCCTAGTCCCTGCTTGGTAGTCGACCCCTCTGCAGTCGAATCCTTATAGTTGCAACCTCTACGCGGCGACCTATACTCGGTAGAAGAGGCGTCCAGCATGGCTACGGCTTACTTACTACCCAACTCGATTAGGCTTGAGCTTTTAGACGAAGATGGGCACACCCTTTCGAGCGTGGAAGCAGACCTCGTGATTCAAGAAGCTCTACGCGAGCCGCTGATAACAGACATAACCATAGATGCCCTCGGAATCCAAGTCATAAGCTTCAGTAAGGGTTTATGGAGGTTCATAAACGACCCAGCGAACCTAGTCAGGAGAAGCGCGGTCAGATGATGCGGTTCTTCTCCTGAAGTCCTCGTCCACATTCCCACAGGCCCACCTACCAGCAAACCCCCAAAGGATCTAGGCTCAACACCTCTTGTAAGTATTATGGCATCTGAGAAGGACCCAAGAAAGACATCTTTTATAAAGAGCTTGGCTACCTAAAAGCTTAAACACTAACCCAAAGCAATAGAATGGACAGAATTGAAGCCAAACCCTCCAAAATAATGAATGGAAGATAACAAGAAACTGCAGGAGCCTTATATGATGCGGCTGGCGGGATTTGAACCCGCGATCTGAGGCTTGGGGGGCCTCAATCCTAACCAGACTAGACCACAGCCGCTCAGCCTCTATTAAATTCAGAATAGTAGGAGGGGTTTATTAATTTTTAAGGCCTACTGTTGTGCCCCCCTCCCTCTATTAGAATCTAGTTTGGTCTGCCTTCCCCCCTCAACAGTTTGCGTATAGCTACTGTTTATAAGTCGGTATATTGCCTCGGCTTTAGCCTGATTTAATCCTTTAACCCTCATAAGCTCCGTTATCGACGCATTGAAAACTCTTCTAAGGCTTCCAAAACTCTCTAATGTTCTCTCAGCCAGCGTAGGTCCCATACCAGGTAGAGAAGTTAAAACTTTAACCCTTTCATCGATCTTCTTACTGGTCTTCGGAACAGTTATCGGTTGTTTAGACTCGCCTCTCCTATGGAGTTTCAAAGCTACGATATATATATGTTCAGCGCTCTGCACTTTATCATATGCGTATAGAACTGGTACTCCAAATCCTAGAGATATAGCCGACATAGCCCCCAATACGGCTC
>CALKCG010000142.1 GCA_938082915.1 uncultured archaeon
CGGGTGAAGTTGAACGTAGAGTCGTAGCTCAGCTTCTAGCATTGATGGATGGATTGGAAAGCCGTGGAAACGTCATAGTTATAGGAGCTACAAACAGGGTTAACGCGTTAGACCCGGCGTTGAGGAGACCCGGTAGATTCGATAGAGAAATCGAAATTGGAATACCAGATAAAAACGGCCGCTATGAAATCCTTCAAATACATACTAGGGGGATGCCTCTAGCTGAAGACGTGAATTTAAATAAATTAGCTGAAATAACACATGGATACACCGGCGCCGACATAGCAGCACTCTGTAGAGAAGCGGCTATGAAAGCTCTTCGAAGATACCTCCCAAAAATAAACCTGGAGGAACCCACCATACCTCCAGAGGTTTTAGAAGAAATGGTTGTAAACATGAGCGACTTCATGCAAGCCTATAGGGAAATAACTCCCACAGCCATGCGGGAAGTTGAAGTCGAAGTTCCAACAGTACACTGGGATGAAATAGGAGGCTTAGACGACGTTAAACAACAGCTCAGGGAAAGCGTAGAATGGCCTCTTAAAAACCCCAAGATCTTTGAAAACATGGGCATTAAACCTCCTAAAGGCGTTCTACTCTACGGTCCACCTGGATGTGGAAAGACGCTACTAGCAAAAGCAGTAGCCACAGAAAGCGAGGCAAACTTCATCTCTATAAAAGGACCTGAAATCTTCAGCAAATGGGTGGGTGAATCAGAAAGAGCCATCAGGGAGATCTTTAGGAAGGCTAGGATGGCCGCTCCAGCCGTAGTGTTCTTCGATGAGATCGATGCTTTAGTTCCTCCGAGGGGGGCTAGGTTTGGAGACTCCGGGGTCAGCGAACGCGTTATAAGCCAGCTTTTGACAGAGCTTGACGGTATTGAAACGTTGGAGAATGTTGTAGTCTTAGCCGCCACCAATAGACCTGACATGGTTGACCCAGCTGTCCTCAGACCAGGTAGATTTGACAGATTGATATACGTGCCGCCTCCAGATGAGAAGACAAGGCTTCAAATATTCAAAATACATACTAGGAAAATGCCTTTAGACAGCGATGTAAGCCTTGAAAGACTTGCAGCTATAACTGAAGGCTATACTGGCGCCGATATAGCGGCGATATGTAGAGAAGCAGCCATGAACGCTATTAGGAGAAACCCTGAAACCGGTGGAAAAGTGAGCATGGAAGACTTCAGGAAAGTTATGGAAGCTATTAAACCATCTATAACCCCAGACTTAGATAAATGGTACAGGTCAATCTTCCAACAACAGCTTAAACTAGCTAAACCAGCAACACCAGTCACGTGAAAACATGAGAACACCACTACACACAGCTATAGTAGAACTCCTAGCTAGAAACCCATGCGGATTGACAGATAAAGAGATATATGAAAGACTCAGAGAACAGTACGGAGAACCCAGCTTCAACCAACTTATGAAAACCCTCCTCAAACTCGAAATAAACGGCATAGTCAGAGTCACACGATACCAAAAGGAAACGATGAAAGTAGAACTTCTAATATAACCTTATAAACACCTTGAAACCGGGTTAAAGCTTATATCCCCCTCCTAAAACCTCTTTCTTTCAGATGCGGTGGTGGTCTAGCCTGGTAAGATACCGCCCTGCCACGGCGGGGTTCGCGGGTTCGAATCCCGCCCACCGCATCTTCTAGCGAAACAGACTAGAATTCCGGGTCTTCCGACCACATGGTTCTGGAATAATCTTACGATTCAGCAGGTGAATGGTTAAGCTTAGAGAAGTTCCTCAAAGCATATGAGGTGGCTGGGAAGATCTTAAAGACGCTCTGTAAATCATGGAAAAACTAAATGGGGGAAATTTATCGGATTCTCAGCCTCTATAACGCAGATATGTGAAAACACTTCAACTAGAAGAAACTCGAGTTTAATGGTTTCCCAGCACATGAGCTAAGAAAACCATGCTAAAACTTAAATTAAATCAATGAAAATTGTTTTACTCATGTGCTATGAGCGGGCTGTTTCAGCTTTACACCTTGAGGAGAGCAATAGAGTTGCTCAGGTTGAATTCCTACAGCATACAGATTTCGTAGCTAAGGTGTCCGGTTTAGACCCATTTAAACACTCTGAAGAAGCTTTAAGCAAAACCTACGATAGGCTTGACTTGGATATGATATGGTTTACCTACGACCACCCCCACCCATGGAGCTCAGCTAAGAATAGAGGTGACCATTTCGTAGTGAGGACCGATTCATGGTCTAAAGCTTTTCCAACCACTTGGCATGAAACGTTCACGGTTAAATCCGTCGAAGATGTATTGGAGTTCAATCCATTTGAAGCGTGGGAAATACCCAGCTTAGACGAATTGAGTGAACACTTCCAGAAGACCCATAGTAGAGTGCAGAGCATGTATAAGAGTCAGTTAGTACCCGGGGGAACATACTTGACATGTTTCATGTGGCTCATCATGCTTTTCGGACTTAAATGGACCGTTAAAGCAGCATACTACGAGCCGAAAAGCTTCAAAAAGCTCTTAGACAGGTTCGGTGAACTCAGCCTACTCCAAGCGAAAGCCTGGGCTCAAACCGATATCAAGGCTTTCATAAGCCACGACGATATATGTGGAACTCAGGGCCCGTTTTTCCCACATGAGTGGATGCGTAAACACCTATACCCATGGTATAAAAGGCTTTGGAGTGAACTCAAATCTAAAGGTATCATAGTACTCTTCTGCACAGATGGAGATATGACTAGTATAGTAGATGATGTGGCTGAAGCAGGTGCAGATGGATTCATAATAGAAGAGTGTTGCGACTTAAAACGTATCGCCGAAAAATACGGTAATGATAAGGTTATAATCGGCGGGGTTGATATAGGCGTTCTCACATACGGCACGGTGGAAGACGTATGTAGAGAAGTTAAACGATGCCTAACGGCAGCCGGCTCGTACCCAGGATACTTCATAAACGTATCAGGCTCCATTCCAGATAACGTCCCAATAAGAAACCTTGACGCATATTTCCAAGCCGTCAATAAATACGGTCGTAGACCCTTCAGGAAATAGCATATCATGCCAAGAGTGGATAAGGAGATTTACCGTTATGAGGAGGAGACTAGAAGGCTGAAGGCCGAAGGACGAGCTTGAGCTCGATGTCTACGGGAGATGATCTCGGACTTCAGCGAGATTAAGAAGAAAATTTTCAGCATTTTTAAAATGAAAGGAATCTAGGCAACGAGGTTTTAAACTCTATAAGTCGATAAGGTTCAGCAACGAGCTCGCAGGCCTTTATCTGAGGGAATACTTGGAGGAAGCTTGATGAAGAAGGTTATTTACTCTTACGGAAGGGATTGAGACTACGACCTTTACCTCATACCGGAAAGTTGAAAAATTGTTGGAGGAGGGCGAGTGCGTGAAAGCTTATGAGTTTGTTTACAAGAACGACAGGGTAATTAGAAAACACAGAGGGATGAGAGAATGGCATTCGCTAGGTACAGGTGACATCCCGCTAAAATGCTTAAGGGAATGATATGATCGGGCTCTGCCCGAAGCGCAAGGAGCATAGGAGCGAGGGGGGTGAAAGCGCCTGGAGAAACATTTGACTCGACGATATGCCTGTCCGCGAGAAATGCGGCTCATTCATCGATATCTTGAATTTTGAAGGAAAGGTCTGAGGCGGTGGAAATGGAGAAGAATGTTGAGATGGAATTCGTGACGCTTTGAATGCAGACACATCGTAGTTGCTGATATAGGGGTTGGAGTATGCAACGAATGCAAGAAACTTTATTGTAGGGAATACCTACAAGTATTCAACGGTAAACTGCTCTATCCAGAATCTTTCATTAGAAAGATCGTGGAGAAAGTGCGATTAAACCCTTTTCCTCAATATTTTCAACATCTCCTCAATCGTTACTATCCTCATGCCCTTGAATTCACCCAATGAAAGCAGGTGTTTGTCACCAGAAACTATGTAGTCTGCTCTGGAATCATACGCAGTCCTCAGTATGATGTCATCATCAGGGTCTTCCTTTACAACCTTAAATCTCGACTTAATCTTCACGAACGATGCTGTTTCATGCAGGGCTTGTAGGAAAATCCTAATATCTTCTTCTCCAACATACTTGGAGAATTTTTCACGGCTCATAACTTTAACGAATTCTGAAACAATCTCCCTTGAAAGTATGAGGACGAATTGTTTCCTCCTTGCTTTAAGCCAAAGTTCCCTAGGCTTACCTCTTGTAATAAGGCTTGATACAAGCACGTTCACATCGAAAACTATCTTAAGCATTAGAACACTTGAGAAGCTTTAGCTCTTCTGTATTCCTGAATCTCTTCTTCTACCTCCTCCTGCGTAAGCTCGCCGTATCTCGCTATTCTTCTGTTTATCCTTCTGTACATTTTCCTCAGCTCCTTCTCAGTGTTAGGGATTTCAATCTTCTTCAATATCACAACATCCTTGTAACCATATACTAACAGCTTAGTCTTAGGCACTATACCAAGTTTCTTCCTTATTTCTTGAGGTATGACAACCTGACCTTTGCTACTTACTACAGTAATATCGGCTCTATCCTTAGCCATGGATACCAATTTAGATTCTTACTTTCTTACCTTAAATAGTTTTCTTAAAGCGCGGTTCCCTCAAAATCACGAGTGAAAGACTCATGTTTTTCAAAATGTTGAGAGCATCGTGAAGATTCACAATGAGATTTGGGAATGCGAGGTTTGCAAATCAATAGTCACGTGAAACATACTTTCAAGCCGTCAATAAATACGGTCGTAGACCCTTCAGGAAATAGCATACCATGCCTCTGGAAAAGTTAACATAGATAGACTCATATCGGCATTCCTACTCGAGGAGCCAACAGACAGCCTCAACTCGAATCCGGGAAAAATAGGTATAGAC
>CALKCG010000143.1 GCA_938082915.1 uncultured archaeon
GAGGAATATGCTTTTGTAAGATCTAGTTTAATAAGTTCTCAGTCTTTCTCGCATTTAAATTCCACTATTTCACCCTTATACTCTCTACCTACGGTCTGGCTCTCCCCATCTACGAAGATAAGGTTATGCCCATCTGACCCGCAGATGGTATTCTCATTATCTCTTAGGGCCAAAGTAGCCTCTATCGTATATGCCTACGCCTAAATCACAGGTAAACCTATTTCCATAGCAATGATACATGAACTGCCCTATGTCTATGTGATTGTGAGGTTCAGTATTTAACAGCGAGAGTTGTTGTATCTAAGTCGTTCCAAGGAGACCTTCTTCTTCGAGGCGCTGAATGTACCATACAATACTAGGTTCTTTATAACGCTTCAGGATAAGGTTTAAAACATCCAAAGGTATGTTTCCGTATCTCCAAAGTTTACTTGGAAGCGTAGTGGAAAATGATCCAAACAGGGAATGTTACGGAGGATTTAATTCTAGGTTCTTCGGGAAGATCTATCCTACCGTCAGTCCACTTTGACGAGTAGATCTGAAAAGTAGAATGCTCCGGAGAAGCAGTAAAACCAGTATCCGACGCCTTCAACCCAGGCGCCATCTGGGTCTACCGTCAATAGGAAACCGTCAATACTCTTGAGAACCTTATGTAGTAGGTCTAGACTAAGACTCATCTAACACTACTAGTATCGATGCACATCCAGAGTTTCCAGCACAAACACCACACCAGTTAGACTCATAGCTTCTACTCCACCACTGTTCATCATAGTATTCTCTTAAAGGTATCAGCATACGGCGGAGTATATTGTAACGCATCCACTCAAGCGTCTCCCCGTCTAAGTCGTTGTGTAATAAATCCCATACATCGGCTAGAAGCATAGCGGTTCCAGAAGAGAATGGATCTACTACGCGCTCTTCTCCAAGCTGAAACGGTGTTTTTTGCATGAGCCGGTATAACCCATGTATAGTCCCTACAGCGGTCTAAGTATTAGTCTTTTCTCGTGAGTATGTAGGCTAGGGTTAAACCTTCTACCGCTTCCCTACGTAGAAAATACGGTTCTTCGGAGACATAGCGGTCTGTTCTAAAGAAGTCGTCGTAGAGGGAGTGTGGGAGTTGTGGAATTGGGACCGTTTAACAGTTTATCTGCGTGTTTCAGCAGCTTTTCCGTAGTTTTTTTCCTCCAGTGATTCTTCATTATCCTACTACGTAGGACTTCAAATCTACCGGCGTCTGCTAAAAGTAGTGGATGGGTAATAGGCTTTCTAATAAGCTTCTCAGCTCACACTAGGGATTCGCATAAAGCTCTAAAATAGTTGCTCTGTTAGGCTTAGTTAATTTTGGCTGAATTTAATGTATACTATGAAACCATTTATAGGGGGTGATTCTTAGAATTTAGAGAAGATTGGTTTTCATAGTTGTAACTGGTACTCCTGGAACTGGTAAAACCGTTTTCTCGGAAGCTTTAGCTAGAGAAATCGGCTTCACGCATCTAGATGTGGGGAAGCTCTGCTTAGATAGGGGATTGACGCTCGGGTTTGACGTTGAAAGACAGACTTATATAGTAGATATGGTTGGGCTTAGAAGAGCTATTAGAAGCCTTAAGGATGAAGATGTAATTCTCGACGGGCATATAGCGCATTTAATCGCCCCGCCTGAGTACGTCAAGATGGTCTTCATCTTGAGATGTCATCCTAGGGTTTTAATAGGAAGGCTTAAAGCTAGGGGTTATCCCCCTGAGAAGATACATGAAAACGTTATGGCTGAAATTTTAGACGTATGTTTGGTTGAAGCTTCAGAAGTTTATAGGGATAAACTATGTGAGCTCGATTCAACAGATAAACCCGTTGAACGGCTTGTTTCAGACGCTTTAGCCTTCTACAGGGGTGATGTTAAGCCTAGAGTAGGCGTAGTCGATTGGATATCCAAACTCGCCGAAGAAGGCCTTCTCGAAAAATACATTAGAGGTGTACTTGAATGACTCGGGGGCAATTTAAAATATACAGGTGCCCCGAATGTGGGCATTTATCTCTAACTTCTTCGAGCAAATCCACCAAGTGTCCTTACTGTAATGCATTGATCCATTTAACTCCTTCAAGAGTCGTAGCTAGATTTGAAAACGCTAGAGAAGCCTCTGAGTACCTTAAAAAACTGAAGTCTAAACCATCAGGTTTCAAAAAACTTTAAACTCCGCTTTGTGGCTCAATTAGAGCATCGTTCGATTGCAACGGCCCCCAATTGGGAAATACTTATAAGTTTCCCTAGAGAAAACTCTCCCGTATGGTTGAGTGAGGTCTATCGAATACGTGGAGTTTTCAAGGGGTTTGCGCATTTGAAGTTCGAAGTCCATCTTCCAACTCACGGTGAATATGGCTATGGAGAGATTCTAAAGGTTTCCCTTGTAGCCGATAAACTGGGCTTCAACTCTCTCTGGGTTGGAGACCACTTCTATCTTCCAAGGGAGTTTTACGAGAAGACTGGGTGGAATCCAGATAAACCGAATAAGCTTGACGCTTGGACTTTGCTTTCAGCGTTGGCTACGCAGACGAGAAGAATAAGGTTGGGGGCTAGGGTTTCACCTCTACCATTTTATGAGCCGGCTAGATTGGCCAAAATTGTAGCCACAGTGGACATAATCTCCGGAGGGCGCGTCAACTTTGGTGTTGGTGCTGGATGGTTTAAGGATGAAGCCATATCTTACGGTGTTTACTGGGGTAGGCATGGAGAGCGCGTATCCAGAATGCTGGAGGCTTTAGAAATAATACTAAAGCTCTGGGTTGAAGAAGGTAGAGTTACGTACGTGGGTAAGTTTTATAGAGTTGTTGAAGCGCCATTCTGGCCTAAACCCCTGCAGAAACCCCATCCACCGGTATGGTTTGGCGGTTCTTCTGAAGCCATTTTAAAAGCCGCTGTTAAATACGGTGATGGTCTCCTACCGCCTTCAGACCTTCCGATTAAAGACTTTAGAAGAATAGCATCTCGAATTACTGAAATGGCGGAGAGAAGGGGTAGGTCGATTTCATTAGCACCTTCGCTCACATATCCTACCGGTCTTGGTGAAAATCCAAAGGAGTGGCTTTCAAAGATAGTGGGGTATTTTGAGGCTGGAGCAGATACAATCCTAATAGACTTCTCGATGACGAAGGTTTCACCCAGTATGGCGATAAGTGTGCTAAAAGAGTTTTCTAAGGCTGTTTTTCCAAAATATCGGACTTACACAACATAGCTTCAAACACTGCAATGGGTGGTCTTAAGAGGATTTACCATTAGGTGGAGCGTCATTCTCTACTTATATCGTTAACCTACGCATCGGTCAATCTCTTTCATGTCATTTGGAGTTATCTCCATGGAAACGTCTACTTCTCCACCAATAACAGGTTAATCGTTTAACTTCGCCAGCCATCGCTTAGCCTTTTTATACTATATACGGTCGCAAACCTTTCCCTTCAGCTCCTACTACGGTTTTTACCGCTAAGAGTGGCGTAGTCTATTACCGCAGCACGTTACAAATCAATTGAACCCGGGTACCCCAACTAACGGTATCCCCCTCCCAATTATACTGTGCTTTTAATGTCGAAGAGAATCTTTCCTTTTGACGACTTTGCGTAAGGTCTGCATTTTTCCTAACATGATTGAAGGATTTTTCAAGATTACCCTAAACTTCGACCAATTCTAAGGTTGATCTTTTTTGGTTTTATGTTCCACCCATCTATCATCAAATATGGGTCTTCCGCGCCTAGGATTTTCTTAGCAAAAGTCGCTGTTACGGTTTTTCTCTCCCCCGGGGTTAAACTGAAGTAGTTGGAGCTCCAAAAAGTTGGCAGGACTTCAGGTCCATGTAAGCCTTTAAGTATGCTTGGGTTTATGAAAAACGCGAGGTTGTTTGTCGGGTTTACGAATGTTATACGAACGACGCATTCGTCTTTTCTCTCCTCAAACTCCGTCGTTGCGTCTAAATCGACGGTTGGAAGTTTCATCAATTGGGTAAAGTCGGCATGTTCATCGCCTTTAATCGACAGCCAGTAGAAGTTAGAACTTATTACGCTTCCTCTACTATCCTTAAGTTCAAGCTTTACGAAGTAGACTGGGCTTAGGTTTTCCAATGTGGGGATTGTGAGGACGTAGTTGATGCTATCCGATCCCACGTTTATCGTTGTCGATTTAGAAAACTTCTCCGTCATGTCGAAGTTTAAAACTTTCACAAGTACTTCTAAGTTCTCAAAGCTTTTACGATATTCGTTAGCGACGTAGACTGAATTGTCAACGTAGTTGTAGTAGACGTGTAATGGTTCGCATGCGATTTGCGCACCGTAAAAAGCGCCGTTGGGCTTTAGGTAGTAGTCGTAAAGTTGCCAATACAGCGTCGGCCAAGCGGAGTTGAGTTGCCAAAATATAACACCGCTGGAGAAGTATTTGTTGTGAGTAAATGCCTCAAACATGGCGCGGACAGCCTCGTATTGAAGCACTTGCGATTTCATACAGTATTCCTCAAGCGTGGTCGGTTCACCGTAGCGTGAACGTAAAGCTTCCCTCATCTTAGGATAAAAGTTTGGGTGTAAACGCACCATCCATGAGGGAGTGGTAGGCGGCCATAACTCTGCCTCAGGCATCATTTTACGTAAACTTGATATGGGCGGGACTTGCTCACCACTAGGACCGCATTCAGTGTTGAATTCTAACTTCGTATACCAGTATGACGGGGGATAGTAGGCGTACACGTCGGGCCAAGGACCCATGTAAACTCCCGTATGCCCCGCGATCTCTGATGGAGCGCTTGTACACGAAGATATGTAGGGTCTAGTGGGGTCGTATTTATTAAGCACCTCCATATACCTGGCTTCAATCTCCGGAGGCGGGTATTTGTCGCTTCCATATGCGTAAAGGAAAACGGATGGGTGATTCCTCCAACGGATTACTTGATCTCTCCAGCTCCATACGGCAACGTCGGCTGTGTGAGGAGTCCATGCGGACCAATTTTCCCACGTAGAACAGCAGCACAGTCCAGCCATAATTAATATCCCATGCTTGTCGCAAAGCTCGTATAGGTGGTCCGAACCTCGCGGTCCCTCTAGTCGGATTGCGTTGAGGTTCATAGCTACAGCGTATTTGACTGCCACCTCCTCCATTTCAGGCGAATACTGCATCATCATGTCGTCTACGTATTCCGCGCCTTTTATCACTATGTTCTCGCCGTTAATTTGGAAAACCCTAGTCCTTTTACCGTCGAAAGTATTCATCCAAGAAGAGACTTTGCGAACTCCAAAGCGAACTTTTTCCATATCCGATACTTCTCCATCTACTAGAAAACTCAACTTCAAATCGTATAATTGCTGATTGCCTCTATGAATGGGCCACCATATGCGTGGATTTGGAATATCCAACTTATGTTTAACCAATTTGGTTTCGCCTGCTTCAAGTGAAACCTCTACGGAGAATTGAATGACTTCAGGTCCTCCTACTGAAGTTCCTCCTTCGTCGATGTTATTTACGTTTGAAACCTCACCGTACAGAGTTCCACTCACCGGTTTCGCAAGCAAATTGGTCAGCTCAACGGATATTTCCAAATGCGCCACGTCTAGAGATGGTAGGTCAAGGTCCGTAACGACGAAAGGATTCCTCATCTTCACTGATCCGCTTGCTGTAATCTTCACGGGGTACCAAATACCCATATCTAGGTCGGGAGGAGTTGGATTCCAATCAACCCAAGCGATTGTAAGGTCTAGATAAGTGCTTCTAGGAGGGAATATCTTCATAGCTAAGCAATTTTCTTTTCCAGGCGATACATAGTCAGTAATTTCAAGCTGAAATATCCTATATGGGCCTTCAATGGTATTCCTATCCGCTACTAAACGTCCGTTAAGCCAGACGTCTGCAGCATAGTTTATGCCTTGAAGGTTCAGCCAAATATGTTTTCCCTTATAATCTTCCGGCAATTTAAATACCGTTCGATACCACCATGGGACATCGAACGGAGGGGCTATTGAAACATCCGATGCAACCCTACCTCCAATCTTCAATATATTCGTACCGTAATACGGATCGGGATAGACATTAGCCCTGACGAGAGCCGCTAAAACCGTGCTAGGAACAGACGTAGTATACCAACCATCTGGAAAAAATTTAAGAGTAGATGCCACTTCCCCGTCAACTTTTACTTCGGCTGATGATTTAATAGCCCAACCTTCTCTAAGAATAATTACTTGGTGCACACAATATAGTAGACTAAGAAAATAAAAAAGTTTTACAGGTGTAGCATAACATGATACTCCAACACCTACGTCTCTCAAAATACTACGTAGTTCAGAATCCGCTGTAGTATTGCTTATTCTCTTTTTAACGTCGATGGTGACGTGAGATTGTGAAAATCTCTTATGATGCAAAATCAGAGGTTATTATGAACTAAGGATTGATGGGGAAATCCTCTACTTTCCCCTCGTTTTTAAATATTTTCATAGTTTGATGGCCTCCATCAACCATTCATAGCTTTAGATACTGTTTTTCACGCTAACCTGTGGGACTAGTCTATTCCACTGTTTGTCTTTAAAACACTTCATTAAGTCTAATACGGGTTCAACTCTGAAAGAGTTAAAGACGCAGTAGCAAAATAAGATGACTGAAGTGAGGCTGAGGTTAAGGTTGATTTAAAGGCCGAGTTGAATGACGCTGAACAGAAGTTGATGAAGTATTTCTAAGTCTTGTATGAAAAGAAACCGATAGAAAACACGTTAGGGTTGCGATAGATGTTATCGATTTCATTGCTTATACGCCCCTCAATTAAAGTGGGAAAGTTATCGGCTTAAATAAAATAAGCTAGCTCCATCAACATTGCTGAGGCTTCTGCATCTGAAGGTGTTTTATGGCTCGACTCTTTTGTTTTTCTAAGCCTAAGATTTGGCTCTCCGCCATGGATTTGCGAGGATGTCTCCATTATCCTCAGTTCAAAATCCAACGGTCTCACTTCTACAACCTTTCACGGACTCAGAGACTTCCGCAAGACCTTGAACAAGAAGAAAATCGCCCCTTGATCAAGATCTTGCAGGGCTTAGTGTTTTACTCACCCCTCCCCCTGTGCAATCGAAATGGTAATAGAGGCGCTAAGACTTTCGCTAAGTGTCGGTAGGGGCCTAAACGAGTTTGACCAAGGGATTGAGAGCCTACCAGCTCCAATAACTCTACTTAAAAGGAATACGAGAGATAAAGATATCATGAAAAAATTTATAATATACCTCTTTTATCTTTATTTTTGAGGTAGACTTAATGGGTAGAATGCAGGTCAACTTGAAGCTTGACGAAGAGGTTGTCAGAGAAGTGGAGAGGCTTGTTGAACAGGGTTTCTTCAGTACCAAGACAGAGGCTTTTATGAAGGCGATACAACTTCTACTGAGAACCTATAAAGCTGTAGAACTAATTAAAAGGTTTGATGAAGTGAGGGAAGGAACAGAGGAGATGCCAAGCTTGACGGAGGCCGTTATTGAATCTCATGAGGAAGAGGATAACCCTTGAGCTTTAAAATTTGCATCGACTCCTCCGTAATCGTGAAATTGTTCAGAAAAGGAGAGGAATATGAAAGGGAATCTTTAAAGCTCCGCGACGAAATCCTATCCTCAACGGTTAACCCAATAGTATGTGAATGGGCTTATCTAGAGGTCGTTAGAGCCCTCGTTAAAGCAGGGTATCCAAAAACGAAAATAATTCAAGCCTATAAAATCCTTAAAGAAATGGCTGAATTAGACTTCATAAACACGGTGTCAGTGCACAACTTGCTGGAAAAGGCAAAAGACCTAGAAGTGGAATTAAACCTATACGCGTCGGACGCTGTAAACCTTGCGACGGCGGTGTTAAACTCAAAAGATATGCTAACCGAAGATAAGCACTTACTTCGGGAAAACGTCAGAGACTATATGGGGAAATTGGGCTTGAAGGTTATTAGGTTAAAGGAATTTTATCCCACACATTAAACCACACCTCTACAGAATTTCAATGTTCGCCCGTTCGTCCTCAAAACGGGCCACTCAAAACCTTATCCTTATTCGCCCCTTGAACTCTCATGCAATAAGCCCTCGTGAAAACTCCCATTTTTATTTTAAGTTTCTTAACGTGTTTAAAGGTATTCAACGTTTCGATAATAATCCAACTTCACGCGATAATGGTATATGGAGATCTATGGTTTTGCCCCAAGGTTAGAGTCAGCGAACTGAGAACCCTTACGCCTAGACATGCACATTACAAGCTCCGTGGCTAACCATTGAAATGTGAAAATTCCACTGAGCTTTTGAATTCTTCCCAAGTTGGCCACAAGTTTCAATTCTCTTTTTAGATGCAACGGCAGATATGTATACCTGGTGAATCTCTCGGTCTTGTTGAGGAGTGGCTCTGAAGTCGCGAAGCCTGCGTTTTTCAAAGCCATTAGATACATCCTTATCGTTTCATCTTTTTTATTTAAACCACTATGCCTCGTTGTTTTTCTTCTAAAAGCTTCATATGGATGATGGATTTGACGAGCTTGCTTCAGCTACAGCCGATCCTGTTTGCGATCTGGTCAAGCTGGTCGACCACTTCTATTGGAAGGAGTAGGGATACGGGCATCTTCTTCTGCTCTAACGTCTTCCTCCCCATCTTCTCTCTACCATATATACTGAGTTGTTGGGTTCTGCCTCTAAAGATAGATGAGAATATTTTTTAAAGATGTTCAAGCTTTAAATGAAGCGATGGAGGATGCCGAGGCGGAAAGGCTCACTCAACAGGAAGGGTTAAAGCAATCCTCCAAACCCTTCATAACGCAGGTGGATTAATAACGACGTGGCGGGAGCTTACAGTATTAGTGGAGAAGGAAATTCTAACCGTGTTCCGTGAGAAGAACAGGCGTCTCTTCTACTTCACATCATCGACGCTTCTACGTAGTCTTTTTCTGGAAAACAGCTCAAGCTCAGAGTAGAATTATATGAACATGAGAAGATTATTTGTTTCCTTAAGCTCAGCCTGAAATAGTGAAGCTAAACCTCAGCAAATGAGTCTGCCACAATGAAGCCAAACTGAATTTATGGAGGGGATATTTGAGAATGTGGTTCGCGTGGAAAGTATGTTGATGGCTTCTCTAATCAATTTCTATATAACATATATTTAAGGAAGCTGAGGGTTTATCCATAGGAAGATGCCTCTAAAAGAGACGGTCTCTCATATTCACCAATAAACCCCCAGACTTAACACTTGTATTTAGGAAGAAATCTAAATGTTTTCCTCTCGCGAAAGCCAAAATTAAGATTTCTTGTGATATTGACTCTTTTTCTTTAAAGCATGGCGGTAAAAGGTTAATACGTTCGGTTTTCTAAAATCTACTATGATTTTTATCACCCAGTTAGCATTATCAAAAATTGAAACTATGCGTAGTTGATATTAGAAACTTGACAGTCTAATATTGTTAAAACTTAGAGAATCTAGAGCCGTTTTTATTCGGGAGGAAAATCTTGTATTCCTACTTAGGGCGGTCATATAAGTAGGTACATAACGGTCTCCGTGAAGATACTGCATGATGTTAAGCAGAAGCCTAAACGAGATGGACCAAGGAATAGAAAGCCCTCCGGCCTCGATAGCCCTTCTCAAAAGAATGTAGGAGAGGATGATACTCCAAGAAGCACACCTCGAAGAGTTTAAAGATGGCGTGAAATGGTTATTGAAAATGGAGATGAAATAAACCAGTAAAGCCTCAAATAGCTCTTTAAAATAGAAAGGCCAAAGGGGTTTAAATGCCTCTTTGTCTTATTTTTTCTAATTTAACTTCGCTGAAAGCTGCTCAACCATTGGTATATCCGGAGACCTTGGATTAGCTATGACCCTTCTACTCGTTGGATCTACTAAAAGGTCTAATGTTTCTAAGACCACTTGCCCTATGAGAGGCTGAGAGCCCTCAACCTCCCCTATAACATCGAAATTACCAACCCTTCCTTTAATCTCTATTTTCACAACCCCGTAGACTGACTTCAGCTCTACTCTGTTGTTGGTATACCTTACCCTTCTCCTGTCGACCGCTACTAACTCAAGGTCTTCAATAATATTGATTGGAAGGGAGGTCATGGTAGCACCAGTATCGATTAAAGCCTCAAGCTCAACCGACTTTTCAGGCTCAAAGGCATTGGTGAACTTAACCCTCTCCATAACAATCACCACTTACTAATTTTGAGAGGACATTTATACCTTACCAAAATCCATCATTAATTGTTACCTTACGGCCTCTCATGTAGGCCTCGGCGTTATAGTTGACGCTGAAGAAGGAGTTAAAGCGATATGGACCAACGTATAACTTTTTGCCTCATACCCCATCACGCCCCCTCCATAGCAAGCTTGAAAAGCTCAACCATACCCCGATGCTTAAACCAATCATTAAACTCCGTGACGATGAAGTTGAGGGCCTACCAACATAGGCTTCCCCTATGGATATGAACGCAGCAGGCGTCATCCCACCGTAATACCTATTTATCTCTGGCAACCCGTGGCTTGGACTCCGAGGTCCTCATCCACACCCATAAAGGCGTGGGATCTCCTGCTCAGAATGTCAAATGATTTCCACTTTAGAGGCCTATCAAAGTGGAAATCATTATTTTTGCGTTCTTAGTTATTCCTGTGGCATACATTATTGAGTCAGCTAGCCCCAGCCTTTAATCTTCTTTCATGGCTATGTATATTTCGGCGGATTTCACCATTATTCCTTCGTTTAATGATGTGAGGGTGCCTCTTTCCTCTACCTCTCAGCCATTTCCTTACTTTTAACTCTGAGCGTTTTTGCATATCCATAGCGCGTGCTCTCTTGGTTAAACCAAGACTTATAATAGCAGGGGAACCGTCTCTATGGTGTACGCATCTCTGAGAATGAATATACTGAACCTCTTTAAAGATCTAAAGAAACAGGGGCTATCCCTCATATATAACGCACGACCTCGCAACAGCTTACTATGTAAGTGACGAGATAGTTGTCATGTATAGAGGGACCATAGTCGAAAAAGGCCCGCTGATGAAGTCCTGTTGAAACGTCACCATCCTTACACCAAAGCATTAGTGGATTCTCTTCCTGGACTAGAAAAAAAGGACGCTTTTTTCATAAACACTCTTCTCTAAATGTTAGTCTTTAAACGGAAAATCATATGGAAATTTTAAGCTAAATTTAACCATAAAAACTGCTTTTAACAGAACCTACTCCCTCCCCCTATCAAAAATCCATGCTAAATTACCTAAGGGTAATGTTTTCGTAAAAATTACTAAGGAGTCCAGAGCTTGTATGGAACTCTTTTTTATGGATTTTGTATGGTCGTTGTATGGACTTGTATGGAAAAAAAGTAGACCCCCCTCCTAGGTCTACCGCTGTATACAAATGTACACCTAGGGCTTAAATAGGCTCAATTCGTTTTCATACTCGGTGAGTGGATGTGCCCGCTTCTGGTTGGAAGTCCGTGGGAGTATCTGTGAGGGAG